>CAZNHI010000555.1:0-1503 GCA_964572535.1 uncultured Dehalococcoidia bacterium | reverse complement strand
AATCGGGTAACGGAGGAGCGCAGTATAATTCTAGAATCATCACGTAATCCCAAAACATCAAAATGCGAAACAATTACATAACTAGTGCCATTTCTGACCCCGTCAGAGCGCCTGCGTTTGGCGGCCCTGTGGCCCGCGATCGAGCGCGCCTGAAGCCTCGAACCTGTAACCTGAAACCCCTGCTGTGCCGTTGACACCTTGGCCTCCCCTCATAGAATGAGGAACGTGCCCCGAAGTCCCGTCGCACCCCCGTTCGCTAACGCTCGCCGTCCCAGCCTCGACGCAGCCTACGAGCATTGCCGGCGTATCGCCCTCGGCCGCTACGAGAATTACCCCGTCGTCTCCTGGCTGCTCCCGCGCTCGCTGCGCCCGCACATCTACGCCGTCTACGCCTACTGCCGAGGCGTCGACGATCTCGGCGACGAAGCCGAAGGCGACCGGCTCGCGCTGCTTGATGACTGGGAGCACGAACTACGCTCCTGCTACGACGGCGAACCGGCGGATCCGCGCTTCTTCGCGCTCCAGGACACCGTCCGCCGCTTCGACATCCCGATTGAGTCGTTCCTCCGCCTCATCGAAGCGAACCGCCGTGATCAGTCGGTGACGCGGTACGCGACGTTCAACGAGCTCCTCGACTACTGCTCGTACTCCGCTAACCCGGTCGGACACCTCGTCCTCTACGTCTTCGGCTACCAGGACAAGGAGCGCCAGCACCTCAGCGACGCGACTTGCACGGCGCTTCAGCTCACCAACTTCTGGCAGGACGTCGCGGTCGATTTCGAGATGGGTCGCGTCTACATCCCGAAGGAGGACCTCAACCACTTCGGCGTGTCCGAGGATGACCTCCGAACGCGACGCGTGACGCCGGACTTCCGGCGCCTAATCGCCTTCCAGGTGCAACGCACGCGCGAGTACTTCGAGGAAGGTCTCGGCCTGATCGGCGTCGTCAATGGACGGCTGCGCACGGACCTGCGCCTCTTCACGCTCGGCGGCGTCGCTGTCCTCGACGAGATCGCTAGACGCGGTCACGATGTGCTCACCAGCCGCCCGAGGTTATCTCGCCGCCGCAAGGCGCTCCTCGGCCTGCGCGGCTTGCTGCCACTGCCCGTGAGGGTCCGTCGATGAAGAACGGCCTGGACGCCGCCTACGAGCACTGCCGCGAGGTCACGCGGGCGGAGGCGGCGAACTTCTACTACGCCTTCCTGCTGCTTCCGCACTCGAGGCGCCGCGCTATATACTCCGCCTACGCATTCGCGCGCCAGTGCGACGACGTCGTCGACGGCGACCTCCCGCGCGATGAAGCCGAGCGAGGCCTGGCGGATGTCGAGGAAGCGCTCAGGCGCTGTCTCGCCGGCGATCCTGACGGTCCCGTCTTGGAGGCGCTTGGAGAGACGGTGCGCCGCCACCAGGTGCCGGCGCAGCACTTCTTCGACCTCATCGACGGCGTGCGTATGGACCTGACGGTGCGCCGTTACGAGACGTTCGACGACCTGCGCGAGTACT
>CAZNHI010000554.1:0-1512 GCA_964572535.1 uncultured Dehalococcoidia bacterium | reverse complement strand
TGTTCATTAAGGGTTAACGGGCAACCAGTCAGTAAGGGGACGCGGCTCCAACATTTGGTTCTTAGTGGTCGGGTTGGGGCTCAGCGAGAATGGACTAGTCGGAAACGACTTTTTTTTTGGCCATTCTAGAGTTGACCGATTGTTCCTTTGGCCCGGAAGCTGCAGTGCAGCGATCAAAACAACATAAGGTCAATGCGGGCCAAAGTCTAGCCGTCGTCCCGCCAGCAGGGACGGTAGGCACAGGTGGGGGTACCTTGTGATGAGGGTTCTAATCTGGAGCGAGTACGTTCTGCTAAGAGAAGGACTGTGCCGTCTGATCAAAGAATCGGATGAAGGCGCGTCCGTCACCGAAGCTTCCAGTGGGGAAGACGCGCTCAAGTCTGTCCACGCAGCCCGTCCGGACGTCATCCTCCTTCACATGGGGGAGGGGGTGTCCCGTATCTCCCACCTGCGCATGCTCCAGGAGGATTCGCCCAACGTGCCGGTCGTCCTTCTCCTTGACAACCCTAACGACGACGTAATCTTGGGTGCTCTCCAGTCTGGAGCGGCCGGTTGCCTTGACCGAAGCGTTGGCTCCCGCGCCCTCATCCAAGCGCTGCGCGACGCCGCGGACGGGGAGATATCCCTATCTCCCGTGTTCGCGCGGCGCCTGGCGCGAATTGTCGGAATGACGGGGCAGGATGGCCGGCGTCAGGTCAGCCTCGACACGCTAACGGCCCGCGAGCTGGACGTTCTGGGACTTCTCGCCAAGGGAATGACCAACCGCGAGATCGCCGGCAGCCTCTTCGTTTCCGAGAGCACCATTCGGGCCCACCTGCGAACTGCCACTCAGAAGCTCGGGGTTCACAATCGAGTTCACGCTGTAGCCCGCGCCATGGAGCTCGGCATTGTCCCGCCGCCTTCCAGTCAGGCTTCTAGCGCTCCCAGATCGATGAACGGCCATATCGTCGGCGGCCTAATGGCGATCAGTCTTGGAGCAATGAGCCAGTTCATCGTCGCAGGCCAGGGTGCTCTTGAGGCTCTGGCCGGTTAGACCCGCAGAGAAGGAACAGAGGACGCATGACAACGAAAGCGGCGGGCAAGCACCTGGAGCCGGTCGCAGACGCTTCTCCGCCGACACACTATGAGAGAGGCGAGTCCAGTTCACCCGGCGAATTGGAGTTCTTGCGCATAGCGGCCGGAGCGGCGAGCCCCCAGGTTGCGCTCGAAGGGCTTTGCCAGCTGATTGGAAGAACGGTTGACTACGACTGGTGCCGCCTCAGCCTATACGATGAGCACGAAGACACCCTTACTACAGCGCTCACGATATTCAACGGACGTGCAACCTACTACGCCGGGCGGGCCGTCCAACGGCAACCATCCTTCCTGGCTGAAGCGATGGCTGCTCGATCGTACGATCGTAGGTCAGAAGTTTCGGCAGGCGACCTCGCAGTACCGGCCGAGATTGCTACTATCGATCTCATCTTCGACTCCGTGGTGGTAGCGCCGTTGATCCGTGCGGGCGGCGCCGTC
>CAZNHI010000553.1:0-1515 GCA_964572535.1 uncultured Dehalococcoidia bacterium | reverse complement strand
CCGTCGGCGTCACCAGCTCGCCGCGCGGCCCCTCGCCATCGAGGATGGGCGCGCCGGCGCGTGCGACAAGCTCCAGCGTCGCGGGCGCGGGCAACGGCAAGACGCCGTGTCTGCCCGTGGTCTCGCCGCGGCCCAGCGGCAAGGCCGACACATATACGTCCTGCACACCCAGCAGCCGTAGCCCCGCGATCGCGCCGGTCACGTCCACCAGCGCGTCGACTGCGCCGACCTCATGCAGCTCAACCGCCTCGACGCTGCTGCCGTGTACCTGTGCTTCGACCTCGCCCAGGGCCTGAAACACACCCTCGATGCGCTCACGGTCGGCATCGGGCAAAGTAGAACGCCGCACGATATCGAGGACCTCTGCCAGGGAGCGATGGCGCGGCGGCTCGTGGACAACTACGTCCAACTTCGTCGCCGCGAAGCCCGCGCGCTGTACCCGCTCGACCTTCAGCTCGAATGCGCCCGGCGGCAGCGCCAGCTTCTCGATCTCGCTACACAGCGCGTCGAACGAGAGGCCGGCGTCGAGCAGCGCACCGAGAATCATGTCGCCGCTGGCGCCGGAGAAACAGTCGAAGTAGGCGACGCGCGACATGCGGAGCCCCGCCTAGTCTGCGCGGGGCGCCTGGTGCGCGAGGTTGTTGATCACGCCGGCCAGGTAACCAGCGCCGAAGCCGTTATCGATGTTGACGACCGAGACGCCGGCGGCGCAGCTGTTGAGCATCGCCAGCAGCGGCGCCAGGCCGTTGAAGCTCGCCCCGTAGCCAATCGACGTGGGCACCGCGATTACCGGCACCGCAACGAGTCCGGCGACCACGCTGGGCAGCGCGCCCTCCATGCCGGCGATCACGACGATGACGTTGGCCTGGGTCAGCACAGGCAGATGGTCGAAGAGGCGGTGGATGCCCGCGATGCCGACGTCAACGGCCAGGGAGGCATCGCTGCCTATGAGACGCGCCGTAATCTGTGCCTCACGCGCCACGGGCAGGTCAGACGTGCCGGCGCAAACGATCGCGACGCCGGGGAGCAGCGTGCGGGGTTCGCGGTCGACGAAGGCCACGCGCGCCACCTGGTCGTACTCAGCGTCTGGGACGGCGGCCCGCAGGGCGCGATAGCCCTCCCGGTCGAGGCGCGTGACCAGCAACCGCCCGGTCTGCGCCACCAGCTTCTCGCCGATGGCCGCGACCTGCTCCGGCGTCTTGCCCAGGCCCAGGACAACCTCCGGCAGCGCGTCTCTGATGCCGCGGTGGTGGTCTAGCTTGGCGAAGCCCAGGTCTTCGTAAGGCAGGTGTCGCAGCTGCCCCAGCGCCTCGTCCACGCCGACGGCGCCGCCCGCGACCTGCTCCAGCAGCAGCTTCAGCTTCTCGTTAATTTGCCTGCCCTCGCCTCTTGGTGGACGGATTATACATGGGAAGCCGGGGACACCCCGGACCCCGCTAAAGGGGTGCATGGTGATACCCAGACCCCGCTAGAGGCAAGGCGGGGACACCCCGGACCCCGCTAAAGGGGCGCATG
>CAZNHI010000552.1:0-1516 GCA_964572535.1 uncultured Dehalococcoidia bacterium | reverse complement strand
GTCGTGTTGGGCAGCAGGCCCAGGCTCGGGTTGCCGGTGCCCGTCGGGCCGCCGTTGGCGCCCGGGCCTCCAGCCGCCGGTGCTGCCTGACGGCGCTGGTCGATGAACTCCTGGATATCGTCCTTGGCGCCGGCCGTGCGGGGGTCTGGGGGTGTCCCCCTGCTTTCAATGTTGTTCAGCGGACGCGGGTCGGCCGCACGGTCGACGCCGGGGCCGCCGAGGATCTCGGGGCGCAGGAAGATCTCCCAGTGCATCGTGTGCTCATCGTCCATCGGCACGTAGGCGCCGATCTTCGCGTCCTTACCGATCGCACCCTGGGGGATCATGGCGTAGAACGGGAACAGCATGTGGGCCATGCGCCAGTAGTAAGTGTCATCCTCCGCCGGACGGTAGGCGCCATACGAAGTACCGAACTCTGTCTCGACGACGCTGAACTTCGCGTGGCGCTGGTTGGCCTGATAGAAGTTGAAAGAGCCCGGCTTCTGGTCCTCCGGCTTGGAAGCGCCAAAGTGCAGGAAGGCAGCGTGGACGGTGTCCATCTCGCCCTCCCAGCCCTGCATCCAGTTGCACGGCCGCATGATCGCGGAGACCTGCTCAGGGCCGCTGGCCAGCATGAACGCCTCGATCTGCGGTAGCGGCGGCGGTACCTCACGCGTGCCCATGTAGGCCCAGATCACGCCGCCGTGCTCGTACGTGGGATACGCCGTCGCGTGGACTTTGTTCTTGAAGTTGCTCTCGGCCGGCTCAGACGGCATGTCGATGCAGTTGCCGGCGCCATCGAACTTCCAGCCGTGATAGACGCAGCGCAGCCCTTCTTCTTCATTGCGGCCGAAAAACAGGGAAGCGCCGCGATGAGGGCACGAGTTCGCGATCACGCCCACCGCGCCCGACGTCATCCGAAACGCGATCAGCTGTTCGCCGAGCAGCATGAGCCGCAGCGGCGGGCTGTCCGGCGCGGGCAGCTCGTCAGACTTGACGGCCGGTATCCAGTACTGGCGCATCACGTTGCCCATCGCCGTACCCGGGCCAACCCTGCTCAACAGCTCGTTGTCTTCTTTGCTCAACATCGGCCCACTCCTTCGATGTCCAACCAGCCTGCGTTACGCCCTTTAGCGGGGGCTTGGCGGCGGCGCCCCCACGTCAGGTATCACCGCGCCTCAGCATACCACCGCGATTCCGTATTCAGATCATCGGCCCTTAGTCCTGCCTTCCGTTTGCCGCGGAACCTCTGGACGACTCCAAACTTACCCCTTGACAAAACTCTACATATGTAGAGAATAAAGGCATGGCACGCAAGATCAACTCCTCACGCCAGACCCAGGCTCTGCTCGCGGCCCTGCTCTCAGCCACGGCTGACTGGCACCACGGCTACGACCTCAGCAAGGAGACCGGCCTCAAATCCGGCACCCTCTACCCGATTCTCATGCGACTCGAAAGCCAGGGCTGGCTGGAGGCACGCTGGGAAGAGGCGCCGCAATCCGGCAAGCCGCCGCGTCACCTCTACCGGCTCACTGGA
>CAZNHI010000551.1:0-1521 GCA_964572535.1 uncultured Dehalococcoidia bacterium | reverse complement strand
GGGGCGGGTCAGTCGGCTGTGGGCCCCTCGATGTTATCGATCACGAGGTGCTCCACGGGCCCCTTCTGCGACTCCAGCTTCAGCCCGAGCTGCTCCTGAATGGCGGTGAGGAGCGCCGGGCTGTCCGCGGGTGGCAGATTCGTGGGCATCGGCAGGTTCGTCCCAAACTGGCCGGCCATCCGGCGCACCACCTCCGGATCGAAGTGTAACTCCCAGTCGTAGAGACCGTACAAGCCGGTCTTGTCAACGACCGTCCGCCCGGTCATCTGCGTCAGCAGTTCGATCAGCGCCGCCACCGGCAGTCCGTTTCCCCGCAGGCCCAGACTGGTCGGCACTGCTCCACCCGGTGGGGGCATGACTGGCGTCATCGCGCACGGAATAGGGCCAGCCGCGAGGGCCTTCATCATCGCCGCCGGCCCCTCATTCTCCAGTGCCAGCATCCGCTGCTGCGCCTCTTCGGCTCGGCTGGCACAATCCGACGTCGACGCCTTCATCTCGGGACCCAAAGTGCCGTCGCTGCGCGAGCGGATCAAGGCGTAGATCGACGACTCGCGCAGCTCGGTATGCGCCTTCAGCTTGAAGCGCTCGGTTATGAGCGGCCGCAGCATCAGCAACAAGTCCTTCGCGTTCTGCCCAGCGCCGTCCTCGGCCTTCGCCACGATGTCGAACTTCTGAGACAGGAGATCTGAGGGACCGCCAACCAGCTGAGAGTCCTGGAGTCCGTATGCCGCCCGGATTAGCAGCCGCAGCGGGAAATTGGCGACTGTCAAGCGCCCGCCTCTTGGTGACATGCGAGCCAGCCCACTCATCACGTCCGGAGGGTTCGGGTTGCTGGGCTTCACCGATGCCACCTCGAACGTCGGCAGCCGTGCCGGCGCCGTTTGCGCGTTGCCGGTGGTTGGCGTGAAGATGACCAGCAGTCCGAGCGTGACAACGAACGCCGTGGGCTTCACTGGACCCTCCTGCCGCTGCTGCGAACTGGGTCGTGCCACTGGACGGTCGGGGGTGAATCCGACGCGTGCATGACTCGCCGACGCCGTCTATGCGGCGAGAATTCAGGTCCGCGGGCAACCGCAGAGGGGTTGCGGCAGCCGGAATCCAGCTCGCCTGGCCTCGCGGACGTCGGGCGCTGATAAACGGCGCCGTAGCGTTCCAGCACTGGTGACCCTGCAGACTTCGGCATGCTCACGGCAGCGTCAAGCCGCACTTGCCACCTCCTCCCGCGATTCTAACGCCGAGCGGACATCGCGCGCTGTCACGGGTGAGTCAGCTTACTCAGCGACCCTTTGCTTCGAGAAGCGAGTAGCTTAGAGTGCTTCGCAGCCCGACCCATGACCGATGTGCTCGATCCTGCGCCCATAATCGAGGCCGCGCAGCAAGCCGCCGCTGCCGGCGACTATCCCGAAGCCGAGCGGCTGTTGCGTGAGGCCGCCGCCATACAGGAAGTCAGCCTCGGGTCCCTCCACCCGGACCTCGCGAGCACGCTGAACAACCTCGCGCTCGTATGCGAGCGCACGAACA
>CAZNHI010000550.1:0-1526 GCA_964572535.1 uncultured Dehalococcoidia bacterium | reverse complement strand
GCCTGACGCGCGCTGGGTCGCGGCCGGCGCGGCGTGCCGCGGCGTCGATACGCGCCCGCAGCGCCTCGATGTTGGCGGCGATTGTGGTGGTTGCGACCATTACGCCGAAAGCATACCGAATTCGGAGCCACGGGCGTTAATGCAGGGGTTCGCGTTGCTCTCAGTCTTCAGGCGGCAGCTCGCGCTGGATGCGGCGCTGCTCCCACTTCATGATCCCGTAGAGCAAGAAGCCGAAGACGCCGAGGACGAGCAGCGCCAGCAAGGGGCTCTCAGTGAAGGCGTAAAGGAAGATCATCACGGCGACGAGGCCGACGAAGATCATGAAGATTGGGACGGCAAGGATCTGGAAGATCACCTTCGAAATGACCAGCGTCTGGATGCAGCCGCTGGGTTCTTTCGAGGATGGTGGGTGATAGGTCATCCTGCGCCAAGCATACGCTCGACGTAGGCTCTACCGAACCCGAAATCGTGCTCGCGTGTTAGCGCCGGTGCAGGTGGCCGCAGACGATGCAGCGGTGGCGGCCCTCGCCGCTGACGATGGGACCGCCGCAGTCCGGGCAACGGAAGCCGTTGGGGCGCTGGATTACTCTTCGTCGAATCATCGCTGACCTCCCAGACGCCTCACGTATGAGACGTATGTTCTAAGTTCTTGGGCATTGTCAGGCGAACGACTGTTCTAAGTCAAGGGGTTTTAGGGTGAATATAGAACAAAAAGGCTAATCTGCCTTGCGGACGGCTTCCGGGTCGCTACTCGGCCAGCCAGGCTGAGAGCTGCCGCAGCTTGTCGACGAGGTACTGCAGGCGCTCCGGGTCCGCGATCAACAGCACACCCGCCAGCAGCAACGCGAAAGCGATCTCTCCCACACGAACAGCATATCATCGAAGCGTGAAACTGCTGATCCTCCTCGGGCTGCTGGGCTTTGTCGGCGTCATGCCTTTCGTGGTGCTCCGCCAGCCCTGGGCGCTGCGCATCTGGCGCAAGCTCAAGCTGATCATCGTGATCTACGCCGTCGTCATCCTCGTGGCGGGCATCGTGCGCCTCGTCTTCAACTGGGACGACATCTATGGCTGACCTGCGCGTGTTGGTGGCGCCGCAGGAGTTCAAGGGCACGCTGACCGCGATCGAGGCCGCGGAGGCAGTCCGGCGCGGGCTCAGCGCCGTCCACCCTACCTGGCGCTTCGATCTGCTGCCGCTGGCAGACGGCGGCCCCGGCACCACCGCAGCGCTACTCGCGGCCTTGGGTGGCGAACCACGGCTCACTCCTGCCCTCGACCCCTGGCAGCGCCCGATCGACGCGACCTGGGGCCTGCTGGCGGGCAATCGCGCCGTCGTCGAGTGCGCTGCCGCTTCCGGCCTGCTGCGCCTGAGCCTCGATGAGCTGACGCCGGCAGGGATCAGGCGCGCAACCAGCTACGGCACCGGGCAGCTGATTGTGGCGGCGCTGGACGCGGGCGTGGACGAGCTGATCGTGGGGCTCGGCGGCAGCGCCACCAACGACGGCGGCGCCGGCCTGGCGCAGGCGCTG
>CAZNHI010000549.1:0-1537 GCA_964572535.1 uncultured Dehalococcoidia bacterium | reverse complement strand
CCCGTGCTGCTCGCCCGTGGCAAGCTGAAGCGTCCAGGGCAGGCCGGTTTCACGATACGTCTTCGTCAGGCTGACGTCGGCAGCAGGCACGCTTCCCCACACCTGCCGTCCCGTTGAATCCTGGAGCGACCAGCGATGCTGGGAATGGCTTAGGCCCGGCGGCAAACGGGCCATGAGGATATCGAGATGAGCAACAACGGCTGCGGCGCGCGATCCGGTTCGGCGCCAGACAGCGATGAATGCGCCTGACGCTCCGGTCCATGCTGACCGTCCGGCGGGTTTGTCCTGCAGATCCGGCCAGACGGCCTGTGCCGCCTCGGCAAGCGCAAGACGCGCATTCATCGTGGAGGCGCTCGCGTCGGGGAGCACCACGGCCTCTCGATAGAACTCGAACGTCGATCGGTCAATCGCAAATCGTCCATCGACGAGCGCCTGGCTAAGATGAGCCGCCTCGCCGGCAGCCTCCGCGGGATTGCCCAGCGCCTCCAGCAACACGATCCGTTCTCGCCTGGCAACAAGCTCGGATGGCGATCCAGCGACGGGTACGCCACCCATGGCCGCCAGCGACTTATAAACGTCGAGCGCAGGACGAAGCTGCCGCTGTTTGCGCAGAACACGCGCGAGCCACATCAGCGCGGCCGCGCGAACGGAGGAAGAACCTGTCTCTGCGACCCGCCTATAGGCCGCGGCCGCACCTTGCAGATCGTTGCGTTGAAATTCCAGTACTTCGGCGTCGGCGAAAATCGCCGGAGCGGTAGCCTCGTTCGAGCGAACGTATGGCTGGTACGGAAGCCTGACGCCACGTTGCTCGACTCTCCCATGACCATCAAAGATGATGAGCGTGGCGTGGGTAGGCGGGTCGACGGACCGCCCGTCAGCCGCGTGCTGAGCGAGGGTTTCCCATGCGGTGAGCTCCCGTTCGAACTCGTGGGTCACTACTCCGGCGGCGTTTTCCAAACTGTCGCGGGAGCGCTGCGCGTCGAGGAAGCGCTCCTGTTCCAGGACGCGCCAACCTAGCCAGCCAAGGGCAATCAGCGGGATGCCGCTCAACAGTACAAATAGCGCCAACAGCTTTCTGGGGGAGGCGAGTCGGGTTTCCACCTGTGCACGTCATTCTACGCGCGGCTGTCAGGGGCGAATCCGTCCTCTGTCACGGCTCTGTCATGCGGGCGTGGGACTGGCGCCACTGAAGGGGTAAGGGGTGAGGGGTAAGGGGTGAGGGGTGAGGGGTGAGGGGTGAGGGGGTAACGGGAATTTGCCCCTTGCCCTTTACCCCTTGCCCCTATCAGCGAGCTTCAGAACACGTATTTCAACCCAAGCTGGATCTGGCGTGAATCCATCCTGGTGCTGGTGATGACGCCGTAGTTCGGCGTGCCCAGCTGCGATCCGGGTTGGCCCCAGATCGGCAGGTTCGGGAGATTGAATACTTCGACGCGGAACTCGAGGTGATCGTCAGCTATCTGGAAGTTCTTGTTGATCGACATGTCGAAGCTCTTGATGCCGGGCCCGACAACCGTGTTGCGCTTCACCGTGCCGT
>CAZNHI010000548.1:0-1541 GCA_964572535.1 uncultured Dehalococcoidia bacterium | reverse complement strand
AGGTCGCCGCCCTTCTGGTTGATGATTGTGTCGATCGCGATGGTCGACTTGCCGGTCGAGCGGTCGCCGATGATCAGCTCGCGCTGACCGCGGCCGATCGGGATCATGGCGTCGATTGCCTTGATCCCGGTCTGCACTGGCACGCTGACGCCCTTGCGCGTTACAACGTTGGGCGCGATGCGCTCAACGGGGCGGCGCTTGTCTGTATTGATCGGTCCCTTACCGTCGATCGGGTTGCCCAGCGCGTCAACGACGCGGCCGAGCAGCGCGTCCCCCACCGGCACCTCGGCGATGCGCCCCGTCGTCTTTACCTGCTGCCCTTCTGCGATCTGGGTGTAGTCACCCAGGACCAGGACGCCAACCGTCTCCTCTTCCAGGTTCATGGCCAGGCCAATGGTGCCGTCGTCGAACTCCACCAGCTCGTTGTACATGCACTCCGAGAGGCCGTGTACGCGCGCGATGCCGTCACCGGCGTCGATCACAGTACCGACGTTAACCGAGCTCGCCTCGGCGCCGAACTGCTCGATCTGCGCCTTGAGGATTGCTGTTATCTCTTCTGGCCTGACTGCCATCGGCGTCCTCGATTCTTGTTTTCGCCCCGCCCTGCCGGCGAAGCTCGATCTTTAAGTACTCCCGCTCCCGGGGGAGAGGGTTAGGGTGGGGGCTTCTACATTGCGTTGACTAGACTCGTCCGGAGCGCCTTTAGCTTCGCCCGCGTGCTCGCGTCGATTAGACGGTCGCCGATCTGGACCACGACGCCGCCGAGAAGTCGCGGGTCCACAGACGTCTCCAGTACGACCTCTTTGCCGGTCTGCTCGCGCAGCCGCCGCGCCAGCGCATCGCGTTCCGCGTCGCCCAACGGCACCGCCGTGACGGCGCGCGCCCTGGAGACGCCCCTCTGCGCCTCGAGCAGCCGCTCGAACTGCGCCGCGATCTCCACCGCCAGGGCCGTGCGGTTCTTGCGCACCAGCAGCTTCGCCAGGTTCAGCGGCAAGGGCGGCAGGTCGTTCAGCGCCGCCTCGATCAGGCGCTGCTTGGGCTCCTGGCCCACGCGGCTGTTCTCCAGCACGCGCCGCACCTCCGAGTCGCCCATGAACTCGGCGATCTGGCGGACAGCGTTGAGCCACGCGTCCGTATCGCCGCGCTCCTGCGCCAGCTCGAAGGCCGCGATCGCGTAGCGCTTCGCCGCGAGGCTGTCGCCTCCGGCTGTCGCCCGTGCTGAACTCGGCTCGTTAGTCAACTAATTCTCCCGGAACGACGATTCCTGCAGCGCCTGCTCGATCAGCCTCTGGTGAGCCTGCCGGTCCAGCGACTGCCCGATGACCTTCTCGGCCGCCGAGATCGTCAGGTCCGCGAACTCCTTGCGCAGCTCCGCGATCGCGGCGTCACGCTCCTGCTGGATCTCGGCCCGGGCCCGCTCCAGCATCGCTTCCTGCTGTACCAGGGCCTGGCCGCGAGCGTCTTCCTGCAGACGCTGCGCCACCTGCTGCGCGTTCGCGACAACCTGCTGGCCCTCGCGACGTGCCCCATCCAGCGCCGCC
>CAZNHI010000547.1:0-1541 GCA_964572535.1 uncultured Dehalococcoidia bacterium | reverse complement strand
CGGATCATGGTGTTTCCGGCGACGGAAGCGACGATCATCGACACCTGGAACGTGATCGGCATGCGCGGCACCGGCAGCCACGACTGGATGGTTGAGGACGCCTTTGTCCCGGCTGAGCGCACAGAGCTGACGTCTCATGTTCAGCAGCGGATCATGGAGCGCCCCTGGGCCGGCGGGCTCTACCACTTCCCGCTCTACTCGATCGCGGGCCTGCATTTCACTGCCGTCGCGACGGGATTAGCCCGGCGTGCCATCGATTCATTCGAGGAACTGGCAGGCTTGAAGGTGCCAACCCGCTCCTCCGCGCTGCTTCGCGAACGCATCCAGGTGCAGGACGCAGTGGCGCGCGCCGAAGCAGTGCTCGAGTCTGCGCGCGCCTACCGCGATCGGGTGATCGACGACGCCTGTCGGACGATCGCCGCGGGAGAGAGCCTGACCATGGAGCAGCGAGCGCGTATCCGGCTGGCCGGGACGAACGCTGTCGAGAGCTCGGTCCGCGCCGTCGACCTGATGTACAACGCCGGAGGGACGACATCGATTGAGGAAGGCTGCGCACTCTCGCGCTGCTTCCGCGACGTCCACGTGGTCTCGCAGAGCATCAACGTGAGCACGCGAAACTACGAGTATGCCGGCCGCGTCTTTCTGGGCCTGGAACCCGGGGACGGGTTGACGATTGCGTTCTAGGCGCTCAGGTGCGTCCGCCTCCAAGTAGAGAATGAAGCCGGCATCAGGTCCGCACTGAATAGCAAGCCGCCAGGAGAAGCGCAATGAGCTTTGAGGAAATACGCGAGCAGGTGGCGGAGGCGAACCGCGTGCTGGCGGCCGTTGGCCTGGCTGCGGGAGCGATCGCGGGGCACGGGCACGCGAGCATGCGTGTGCCGGAGGCGCCGGACCGCTTCGTGATGAAGAATCGCGGGTCGCTGGTCGACGTGCTGGCGAAGGCGCGGGCGGCAGACATGGTGGTGTGCGACCTCGAGGGCTTCACGGTCGAGCGCAGCGGAGAGATGACGCCGGCGCTGGAGGTGAAGATGCACTCCTGCATCTACAAGACGCATCCGGAGGTGCTGGCGATCGCGCACACGCACGCGCGTTTCTGCGCCGTGATGAGCGTGCTGCAGCTGCCGATCGTGCCGATGTGCCAGGAGGGCATCCCGCTGGTGCGTCCTTCCCCGGAAGGACTGCCGGTCTACCCGCACGTGGCGCCGGTGATCACGGATGCGGAGGGGCTGGAGCTGGCGGCAACGCTGGGGTCGAGCAAGGCGGTGCTGCTGGAGGGCCACGGCGCGACGACGGTGGGGACGACGCTAGAGGAGGTGGTCCTGAGCATGATCAACCTCGAAGAGCAGGCGAAGATGAACTGGTACGCCTGCGCGGCCGCGGGGCCGGGGCATCGGCCGATACCGGAGGCGAACCTGGACGAGCTGTCAAACATCGCGGCGGCGAGGCAGGAGCCGCACCTGAGGGAGCTGCTGGCAGGTGCGCCTGCGAGGGGCCGCAACGGGGTCTATGCTTATTACTCTGAGATGGGGGCTCTGCCCCCA
>CAZNHI010000546.1:0-1545 GCA_964572535.1 uncultured Dehalococcoidia bacterium | reverse complement strand
AATCCGGGCGGGGGGGTACGGTGTCAGACTCAAAACCGCCTAGGAGCCTGTCCCGGTAATCACCACCCCCTGGAAATCGGGGCGCTGGGAGGGCAAACCATGCGCATGGCCAAGACCTTCCGAGACTGGGACGTGGACCAGGGCTGGCTGCTACCACCCTCGGTGCATGAGCTGGTGCCGCCCAACCACCTTTCGCACTTCGTGCGCGACACGGTGCGCACGGATCTGGACCTGAGCGCGATCCTGAACACGTATCAGGAAGAGCGCGGTTACCCGCCGTACCACCCGGTGATGATGACGGCGCTGCTGTTGTATGCGTACACGCAGGGCGTGTTCGCTTCGCGTCGGATTGCGCGTGCCTGCGAGGAGCGGGTGGACTTCATGGCGGTGACCGCGCTGCAGAAGCCGGACTTCCGCACGGTGAACGAATTCCGTCGCCGGCACCTGAAGGCGCTGGGCGAGCTCTTCGTGCAGGTGCTGAAGCTGTGTCGTCGAGCAGGTTTGGTGAAGCTAGGGCACGTGGCGCTCGATGGGACGAAGATCAAGGCCAACGCGAGCAAGCACAAGGCGATGAGCTATGCGCGGATGCAGTCCGCGGAGAAGGAGCTGGCGGACACGGTGGCTGGCTGGCTGAAGCGTGCTGAGGCAGAAGACGAGGCGGACGACCGCGAGTTTGGCGAAGACCGGCGCGGCGACGAACTTCCGGACTGGGTGAGGAACAAGCAGGAGCGCCTGGCGCGAATTCGAGCTGCAAAACAAGCCCTGGAAGAAGAGGCCCAGCGCGACAAGGAGGGCGAGGGTGGCGGGACGCCAGCGGCGAAGTCACAGCGCAACTTCACGGATCCCGAGAGTCGGCTCATGAAGACCAGGGACGGCTTCGAGCAGGCGTACAACTGCCAGCTGGCGGTCGATCACGAGCATCAGATCATCGTGGCAGCGACGACGACCCAGACGCAGAACGACATCGCCGAATTCCCCAAGCTGCTCGTTGCGATCAAGACGAACACCGGCAAGCAAGCCGACGAGGTGTCCGCAGACAGCGGCTACTGCTCGGAGGAGAACCTCAAGCATTTGAATCGGCGGAGGATCCGCGGCTACATCGCGACCGGTAGGCAGCGTCACGGCGAGAGCAGTGCGATCGACAAGGACGGGAAGAAGCTCGGCCCGCATGCAGTGCACATGAACGCACGCCTGCGACAAGGTGGATGGCGCAGTCGCTACCGCCTGAGGAAGCAAACCGTCGAGCCAGTCTTTGGGCAGATCAAGGAAGCGATGGGCTTCCGTCGCTTCATGCTGCGCGGCTACGAAAAAGTGCGCTCAGAGTGGCTCATGGTGTGCGCCGCCTTCGACCTGAGGAAGCTCGCGAACGCCCTGGCCTGAGGACCGACGGCCTGGCCGCCGAATTGATCGCTGGCTCGAGGGTCGAGGACATGGGCGGAATGGCCGCGACTGGAATCACGGCCTTCATCGCGTCCATCGCTCGGCTTCCATTGCCGGGCGGCCTGGCCAATAGTCAGACGGGCTCCTAGGCGACCTTGTGCCAGC
>CAZNHI010000545.1:0-1546 GCA_964572535.1 uncultured Dehalococcoidia bacterium | reverse complement strand
CGCCGCTCCTGCCGCCCAAGTGGCCTCATAATCGCCAAGGGGGCGGCTGGAGCACCGTGGCCTATGACACCCAGCGTCAGCAGTTTTTGCACCTGGGCGGCGGGCACAGCTCTTATTTCGGCAACGACGTGGCCCATTACGATACGCTGACCAATCGCTGGAGCATCAGCTTTCGCCCGCAATTCGCCTTGCACTACAACTATGACCTGAGCGGTCCCGGCGCATGGGCGTTCAACAGCGGCCCCTGGGGAAACCACAACTATCACGCCTATCAATACGATCCCGTCCGCCAGCGATTGGTTTATGTCCGCGGCACTTATACGCACTTTTATGATCCGGTCAGCCGCGCCTGGAAGCACGACGAATTGATTCGCGACAATCCCTTCACCGGCAGCAAATACACCACTTATCAAGTCAGCACGCCCGGGGGCGTCATTGCCTGGGCGAATGAAAAGGGAGATGGCTTCCGGCACGGAATCTATCGGCTGACGAAAGCCGGCTGGCGAAGACTCGCCACGACAGGGGAAGCACTGCCGAAATCGGAAACCGATGGCTCCACGATCACCTTCGATTCCAAGCGCAATCGCTTGCTGCTTACCACGTCGCTGGGCGAGAAAGGAATTGCGCACTCGGGCCAGGTCTGGTCGGTCGATCTCTCGAGCGGCGCGGTGCAAAAGCTGAACCCCGCCGGGCAGGAGAAAATCGCCGTCAAGCGTTTCGGGCGCGAATCGGTGTTTCTGCCGAAGCGAGATCTGGTGATGATCGGCTACCACCTCGGCTGGACCGAGGGCAAAATGAACCGGGTTCCGTTCTACGACGTCGCCGGCAATCGCTGGCTGGCGGCCGACTTGCCGGACAGCGAATTCTTCTCCAGGCAAGGCGAAGGTGCGTCGGTCGATCTGGGCCTGATTTACGACACCCCGCGCGACCTGGTCTGGGCCGTGATGTGCAAGATGCAAGGCCCGAAAGATCTCAATGTAATCCGCATCAATGAAAACCTAATGCTGACGCCGGTGGAATAGCCGATCGCCCTCCGCCACAGGTGCTATGTCACGATTAAGAAACCGGACCCCAAGCAGAGAATCAGCCGAGCGAGCTTCCAGGGTCGGCAAGGCGGGGATCAGCCCGTAGACGGGTGGAACACGGCCATCGGCGTCCCCGCCGACTTGCGGATCGCCCACTATGTGGGATACCTCACGCCCTGCACCTACATCGACCAGATGACCCGCGAGCCCTTCGTGCTCGAAACCGAAGGCTACCTGGAAATCCCGGACCGGCCCAGCTTAGGCGTGATGCTCGACGAAGCCAAGCTGGCTCGCTTTCGAGGTCCGGGCGGGTGCGTCTTTAAGAAGAAATGAAGGGGCTGAGCGGCGGCTCCGATGCCGGCTCCGATGCCGGCAGGTGACGTCACCTAGACTAATCCCTCTAGGACTGCCCGGCGGAGACACGGTCGGTCGATGTGACCGACTCGCACACTGAAGTGGGTTCCGGTGTGGCGCGGACGCCAACGCCTCAGGCCTGTGCCAGCTGTTGAGCGTGCATTCGT
>CAZNHI010000544.1:0-1548 GCA_964572535.1 uncultured Dehalococcoidia bacterium | reverse complement strand
GCCGAACGACGGCTGCGACGCACTCATCAATTCCGAGGCGATGGCGGGCAACATCCTGGGCCGGGGCTACCTGGCAGGGTTTGGCATGACGATCGGTAGTGTCTTCGGGCGTATCGCGGGGCGGGAGGCGGCGAAGCATGCCCAGTCCTGACCTGATTCACGAGGTCGAGCGGCAGCTGACGGTTTGCAACGCCTGTCGCTATTGCGAGGGCTATTGCGCCGTCTTCCCGGCGATGGAGTTGCTGAGGACGTTCGATGAGCAGGACGTGCTTCACCTCGCAAACCTCTGCTTCGACTGTCGCGCCTGCTACAACGCCTGCCCCTATACGCCGCCGCACGACTACGCGATCAACATCCCGCAGGCCATGGCGGCGGTGCGCGCAGAGACCTACCGGGACTTCTCGACGCCGCGGTTTCTCTCGAAGCTGTACCAGGGCAACACGCTGCTGGTGGCGCTGACGGCAGCCGTCGCGGCGTTTCTGGTCTTCGGCTCGGTGCTGCTGATCCAGGGCGCGGACGTGCTGTTCGCGAGGGACGCCGAAGAGGGGTCGTTCTTCCGTGTCATCCCGTACACGGCGATGGTGCTGCCGGCGCTGCTGCTCTCCGGCTACTGGCTGCTGATTCTGGCGATCGGTGGCGTGCGCTTCTGGCGGGCGACGAACGCGAGGGCGGGGCAGATGATCGACTTCGCGTCGTTCTGGCGAGCATCGAAGGACGCGTTCGGGCTGGAGTACCTGAAGGGCGGGGGCGACGGCTGCGATTACCCGACGGCTCTGAAATCGCAGTCACGGCGACTCCTGCACCACGCGCTGGTACTGGGCGTACTGCTGGACCTCGTGTCGACGACGGTGGCGGCGGTGTACCACAACCTCCTCGGCAAGGACGCCCCGTACGACTACCTGAGCATCCCGGTGGTTACGGGGACGTTGGGCGGCGTGTTAATCGTGATCGGTGGGTTGGGGTTGATCTGGCTGAAGCGGCGTTCAGACAAGGAACCGGCGCACGAGCCGATGCTGGCGATGGACTACGCCTTCCTGCTGCTGCTGATCCTGACCAGCGTCACGGGCCTGGCGCTGCTGGTGCTACGCGAGACGGTCGCGGCGGGGACGCTGCTGACGGTGCACCTGGGCATCGTGGCGGCGCTGTTCCTGGCGCTGCCGTACGGCAAGTTCGCGCACGTGGTTTACAGATACGCGGCGTTGGTCAAGTACCACATCGAGATGGAGCGCGAGGCGGAGAAGGCAGGGGGTTAAAGGTCGGGGGCGTTTGCCGGGCGCGTGGATTCGACAGGCTCACCACGAACGGGTTCGGGGACGGCGACAGGCTGACCGCTAGCGGACTCCGGGGGCGTCGCGCGAATCATTGATTGCGTAGGCGAGCTCGCCGTCGGTTCTAGCCCACCGGCACATACAACCAAGGATGACGCCGAGGCTGGAAAGCCTCGGCTACGTTGTTGATGGACGTTGGACGTTGTTGGTCGGAGTCTGTTTAGAGCCAGCCGCGGTCGGGTTCGAGGCCGAGGAGGTAGCGGTCGACGCGCTCGTAGTG
>CAZNHI010000543.1:0-1550 GCA_964572535.1 uncultured Dehalococcoidia bacterium | reverse complement strand
GCGTCGCCGACGAGACGGCGGGTGACGAAAACGCGCGGTCTACTCCTCAACTTCTCGCAATTCTCGCATCGAGCGCTGGGCGAGGTGGTGCGCCAGTGCGAAGATGACCAGCGCCCCCACAACATGGACGGCGCCCAGTGTCTCACCGCGGAACTCGGTGACCCAGAAGGGTTGGACGAAGGCGACGGCAACCAGCGCGAGCGCCAGCAGCCGTGTGACGGTCGAAGCGCCGGCGAGGAAGGTGAGAACCAAGAGCAGAATCGGCGTTATGAACAGCGCGGAATAGCCGAAGCTCTCGTGGGCCTCGAAGTCTTTGCCGCTGATTGCGCCCAGGCCGGCGAGAAAGAACGCCACCACCACGCCCAGGACGTAGAGCCAGGCGAAGCCTACGAGTGCCATCCCAGGCATGTTCATCTCAACCTCCTACGTCGCCGGCACGTTGCGCTGCAGCCACCCGTCCACGCCGGCCGCTGCGCTGGCGACGGCTGCATCGTGACAAACGATACCCCAATGGCCTGCCTGGGGCACGGGCAAAGCGTCGCCGGCCAGGTAGATCGCCAGCCGCCGTTGAATCTCCGGCGGGAATTGCCGGTCAGACTCGCCGAAGACGACCAGCGAGGGACAGCGGACGGACCCGGCAGCGAGCGAAACGCCCCGTCGCCGCTGCCGGCGCGCCAGGCCACTCTCCTCGGCGCCGCGTACCTGCTCCAGCACCGCTGTGGCTTCTGCTTGCGCGAGGTCGTGCAGCGCCTCCCTGGATCGGCCGGGGTCGTCAGGGTAGAGGCCGTAGACCTCCGGGCCGCAGGGTCCGGACGGCGTCTGACGCACCACCTCGGCGGCAGCGCGCCCGGCTACCTCCAGCGGCGGGCTGGGCGCGAACAGCAGCAGCCCCGGCGTGATCGGCTCCGCGGCGGCCTGCAGCATTGCCACAAGGCCGCCCATGGCCCAGCCCCCGAGCACGGGGTAGGCGCCGTGCGCCGCCGCTATCTGCGCCGCAACCGACGCAACGTCCCCCACGTAGTCAGCCATTGTGATCATGCCCATATCAGCCGGCAGGCTGCGGCCGTGACCCCGTAGGTCCAGCACGTTGACCTCCCAACCGAAGGGGTTGAGGTGCGCGCGCCAGGCGTCCCAGATCCAGGCTGCGGTCACGCCGCCGTGGATTAACAGTATCGATGGACGAGGCACTTACTTAGTTACGCTTTCTAACCGTTAAACCGTGAGCCATTTCGAGACTGAAACTAAACCGTTAACGACTATATCCGAAGTTGGTTGACACCTCTTATGCCCTATGCTACCTTGCCGCCGCTGGCGGCTCCCAAAGCGGCAGAATCGCTGCTAAGATCGTTTTGGGTTTTTGCCAGGCGCAAAGTGTGGGGAAATACGGGCCGCTAGCTCAATTGGTAGAGCAGGTGACTCTTAATCACCCGGTTCCGGGTTCGAGTCCCGGGCGGCTCACCAGCGCCAACGACAGGCCGGTTAGAGGAGCTCACCGGCGAGGGGAAGTGTCGGAATTGGTAGACGAGCATGACTTAGGATCATGTGCCGCG
>CAZNHI010000542.1:0-1561 GCA_964572535.1 uncultured Dehalococcoidia bacterium | reverse complement strand
TGGCGCAGCGCATGGGCGAGCGGCTGCGCGCGGCCCGCCTGGCGGACGGCGACGACCCCGCGGACGTAGAGGAGGATGCTGCCCGCTCTTACGCTCGGATTACGGGAGCGCCCCTGGTTATAGTGGCGTTTTTGACCATGGAAGACATGGACACGTACCCGGACGCGGGACGCAGTACTGCCGAGCACCTGATGGCGGTTCAGGGCGTGGCGATGGCGGTGAACAACATCCTGTTGGCGGCACACGCGGCGGGCGTGGGCGCCTGCTGGATGTGCGCGCCGCTGTTCTGTTCGGAGGCGGTCGTGGAGGCGGTGGGTGCTCCGGCCCACTGGCAGGCGCAGGCGCTGCTTACGCTGGGCTACCCGAGGAGCAAGGGCAAACCCGCTGTGCGCCGCCAGCTCTCAGACGTTGTGCTCGGCGCTCAGTGAAGGTCGTTGTCCTTGCCGGGGGCGTCGGTGGCGCCAGGCTCGCGGGCGGGCTCTACGGCGCGCTGCCGCCCGAAGACCTGACGATTGTCGTCAACACCGGCGACGACTTCGACCACGTCGGCCTGCACATCTGCCCGGATCTTGACACGGTGACTTACACGCTGGCCGGCCTCGCCAACCGCGAGACGGGCTGGGGCATCGCTGGTGACACGTTCGAGGCGCTGGATGCGCTTGAGCGGATCGGTGGCCCGTCCTGGTTCCGCCTCGGCGACCGCGACCTGGCGACCCATCTGCAGCGCACCGCGCTGCTCAACCAGGGCTTGGGACTGACAGAGGTTACATCGCGGATCTGCGAGGGACTGGGCATAGGAGCACGGGTGTTGCCGATGACGGACAACCGCGTGGCGACAAAGGTCATGACCGCGGAGGGTGAGCTCGACTTCCAGGATTACTTCGTGCGGCGCTTCTGCGAGCCCGAAGTGCGGAGCATCCGGTTCGATGGCATCGAGACGGCACGGCCATCGCAGGAGGTCCTCGAAGTGCTGGCCGCCGCGGACGGGATCATAGTCGCGCCATCGAACCCGTTTGTTAGTGTGGAGCCGATCCTGGCGCTGTCCGGCGTACGGGAGGCGGTGGCGTCGAAGCCGGCGCTCGCGGTTTCACCGATCGTCGGCGGGCGGGCGGTCAAGGGACCGGCCGCGAAGATGCTGCTTGAGTTGGGGATAGACGTCTCGCCGGCCGGAGTCGCGCGGCGCTACACGGGGCTGATTGGCGGCTTCGTTATGGACCTGCAGGACACGTCGTTAGCCCGAGACGTCAAGGCCCTGGGGTTAGAGACCGTGGTGGCGCAGACGATCATGCGCTCCGACGCCGAGCGCGAGTCTTTGGCGCGCGTTTGCCTGGAGCTTCTGGGCCGGCTGGCACCCACCCGCGACCGTGCGCCGCGCTAGCGCCGTCCGGTCGCCAGCCCAGCGAGCGCAGGTCGTACCAGTCCTCCGAGAGGTCGACGTCAAAGGCGAGCCCGGGAAGCGATATCTCAAACGCGACAGCGCCGGCGGTTAGAGCGAGGCCAAGGTGCCGGTCGAAGCTGCCTTCGCCGAAAGCGAACTCTATGGCGTCCGGCGGCCGCAGTA
>CAZNHI010000541.1:0-1562 GCA_964572535.1 uncultured Dehalococcoidia bacterium | reverse complement strand
CGTGTAGTCTCTTTACGGGGGCTCGTGGGTTCGAATCCCACCCTCTCCGCCAGTGTCTGGCGCGCGTACTTAACATGGGGGACTGTGTTGAAGATGGGGGCTAAGGGGCGTCCGACGCGCCTGGGTAACTACGGCGCTCTGTGGCGCGTCTCGTCCCAGTCTTTGAGCATCTCAGATTCTTTGTCGGCTGCTGCCTGGCGGGCGGCCTCACGCGCTTCGCGGGCCTGGCGTTTGATTTGATCCAGGGGACCGGCGCCGGCGTTTCCGCCCGCAGCCGGCTCCTCTTCCTCAGACATCGAGAGCAGAGAGGCGATTGCCGCCCCGATCAAGAAGCCTACGAGAAAGCCAAATCTCATGGTGTGGGTTACTTCTTCTCTTTGCCTTTGAGGCCGGCGAGCACGGTCAGGCCCTTCTTGATGCCGGCGAACGTCCCGTAGACCTTCGCGACGGGCGCCACTGCCGCGCGGCCCACGAACTCGGTGGTGCCGCGCACGGTGTCCGCTGCTTCCTTGACGGAGTTGAGGGCGGGTACCACGGATTCGTCTAAGAGGCTGCGCAGCTTGCTGATCATGCCAAAGATCGCGATCCCGACGGCCGTGGTGATCACCAGGGCCGCGAAAAAGAAGGTCGCCCCGACAACTCCGTAGACGATCACCACGATGTCGCGAGACTCATCCAGAGAAGGACTCCAGATCGCGTAGATCGCGCCGGCGATGATAGCGGGCAAGGCCATGACGACGAGGCCGAGGATGACAAGCAGTGGTTTCAGGGTACCGGCACTCCTTAGCTGATTCAGCCTTCAGAGAGGCTACGGCAGTATACCAGCCGTCTTGCACTGAAAGATGGGGGCGCTGCCCCCAAACCCCCGCTAAAGGGGCGCATGGGGAGTGGTTGTGCTATGGCGCGCCATGCCTGGTCCTGGTGTTTAAGATGGGGGACACGCCCAAAGCCGGTATTGAAGATGGGGGCGCTGCCCCCAAACCCCCGCTAAAGGGGCGCATGGCCGCCTGGTGTATTGAAAGATGGGGATACACCCGAACCCCCGCTAAAGGGCGCGGGCGATGGTGGCGCCGCCGATCACGCGGTCGCCGTCGTACAACACGGCAGCCTGGCCCGGCGTCACGGCGCGCAGCGAGCGTTCGAACTCGACCTCGAGTCTCCCGTCAACCAGGCGGACACGCGCGGGCGCCGGCGGGCTCTTGTAGCGCACCTTGACCGTCGCCTCGAACTCGTCAGCCGGCGGGCCGCCGTTAACCCAGGACGGCTCTTCCGTCCAGAGATGGCGCGCCAGCAGGTCCTCTTCGCCACCGATCGTGATCAGGTTCAGCTCCGGGTCGATCTCCGTGACAAAGCGCTTGCCGCCAAAGGCGCCGATGCCCTTGCGCTGGCCGATCGTATACCCGGCTACCCCCTCATGCTCGCCGACGACGGCGCCTGCCTGGTCGACGATCGTGCCGGGGCGCTGGGGCGAGCGCTGGGAGAGGAAGCTGCGGTAGTCGCCGTCCGGCACGAAGCAGATCTCGGCGCTGTCCGGCTTATCGTGCAGCGGCATACCCATCTCG
>CAZNHI010000540.1:0-1566 GCA_964572535.1 uncultured Dehalococcoidia bacterium | reverse complement strand
AAGACGGGAGCGAGCCCGATCTCCCGGAATAGCTCATCGTCGAATGAGCGGGCGTCAGAACTGGAGAAGGGGCAAGCGGGAAACCATCTGCGGTCAGGGGCATCCGCTCACCCGCCGGAAGGCGGGGCGAGGGAAGGGGGTGGCGTACTGCGTCACGTGCCGTAAGTCCTGGAACCGCCGCTACTACTTGCGCCGCCGCGCCGGCCTCGTCCAGCCGCCCCCCGAGTTTGCCAGGAAGGCTCTGAAAGAGCTGGAGAAGATCGAAGCATGAGCCGAGAGCTTGTCCGGGTGGGGGACTGCAGGGAGATCATGCCGGGTCACGGCCCGTACGACATGATCCTTGCTGACCCGCCCTATGGTGACACGGCGCTCACCTGGGACAAGCGCGTGAATGGCTGGCTCCAGTTGGCCTACTCCTCCTTGAAGCCGACTGGCTCCATGTGGGTTTTCGGCTCGATGCGCTTCTTCATGCTGACGCACCGCGACTTCCGCAGGGCGGGTTGGCGGTATGCCCAGGACATCGTCTGGGAGAAGCACAACGGATCAGGCTTCCTCAACGACAGGTTCAAGCGCGTTCACGAGCACGCCGTTCAGTTCTACAGAAAGTGTGACCAATGGAGTTCGATCTACAACGACGTCCAGCACTCTGCGGACGCCGCGCCGAGAACCGTCAGGCGGAAGCAGAAGCCGACGCACATGGGGGAAACGCACGCGTCGGTCTACGAGTCCCATGACGGCGGACCGCGAATCATGCGGTCGGTTATTTTCATGCGCTCCATGCACGGACGCGCCATTCACCCGACGGAGAAGCCAGCATCACTCCTTGAGCTTTTGGTCCGTACGTCTGCCCCCCCCCCGTGGTCTAGTCGGAGATTGGTTCGCCGGCAGTGGCGCTGGCGGGGAAGCCTGCATTCGCGCTGGGCGCCTGTACGTGGGATGCGAGATCGACGGGCCGATGGCGGCGAAGGCGAACCGCCGACTCTCCGAGGTTCTTCTGTGAAGCGGGGGAATAAATAGTGTGGGCCTCCTCATCGACCTTGGTCTATTACAACGAATGGGACAAGTTCAAGGCCGATTGGCTGCGGCTTCTTGGGGGCGCGAATGAAATCCCAGAAGGATTCGTTGATGAGCGGTCCGTCCTCGATCTCCAGCCATCCGACCTTGCCGGGTATCGACAGCTCCATTTCTTCGCTGGAATCGGTGGCTGGGCCCTCGCCCTTCGTATTGCCGGTCTCGAAAAAGCGTTCGAAGGGTGGACGGCGAGTCTCCCCTGCCAGCCTTTTTCATCAGCCGGAAAACGCCGAGCGTTCTCTGACGAACGTCACTTCTGGCCGTCTTTTTTCAAGCTCATCGACAAGTGCCGACCTGGGAAAATCCTTGGCGAACAGGTTGATAGCAAGGATGGCCGCGCTTGGCTCTCCCGAGTACAGGCTGACTTGGAAAGTATCGGATACACCGTCGGGCGTTCCTCTCTTAACTCTGCGGGCGTTGGTTCTCCGAACATCAGGCAACGGCTTTACTGGGTGGCCTACCGTAGCGTCTGCGGACGCTCAGGGGACGACGGGG
>CAZNHI010000539.1:0-1572 GCA_964572535.1 uncultured Dehalococcoidia bacterium | reverse complement strand
GGCGTTGTAGGTCACCGGGCCGCCGCCCTCGCGGCCCCAGATCGACGTGATGTTCACGATCGACCCGCCGCCGTTGGTCCGCATGTGCGCCACCGCCGCCCGGCTGGCGCGCACCGCCGCCATGAGGTTGAGGTCGAGAGCGCCCTGCCAGGCGTCGTCGTCGTCACCCTGTCGCGCGCCGCCGGCGTTGTTCACGAGCACGTCGACACGACCCAGCACCTTCGCCGTCTCATCGACGAACTCTTCGACGGCGCCCGCCCGCGACACGTCTACGCTGCCCGCGTGCACGCGTACGCCTGTCGCCTTCAGCTCCGCCTCGGTCTCGCGCAGCTGGTCCTCACCGCGGGCGCAGATCGCCACGTTGCAGCCCTCGGCGGCGAGGGCCAAGGCAATCGCACGGCCGATGCCGCGACTGCCGCCCGTGACGATAGCAACCTTGCCCTTGAGACCGAAATCCATGGCGCTCCCCCAGAGTTTCAGATTCATAAAACCGGACGGGTTTCGATTCTAGCACGCCCTCTCAGGCGCGCCCTCTAAACATAAGCGCCAGCTTGCACTCACCGCCACATGTGCTAAGTTGGCTTAGTCCCCCGCTCGAAACCCCGTCGAAAAAGCCAAGATTGCGAAGCTTTAGCAAGATTGACGATTGAACTAGAACGCCCACCAAGTGGGCCCTCCCCGCAAGTACGACCGCGCACGGGCGAACTGGGCAACACGTTGTCCCGGGCACGCCGCGCCCGCGCCATAACCCTCGAAGACGTCGAGAGGGATACGCGCGTCTCCAAGCGCTACCTGGCCGCCCTGGAAGACGAAGACTTCTCGATCTTCCCCGCGCCGGTCTATGCCCGAGGCTTCCTGCGCACCTACTCCCGCTACCTGGGCCTCAACGCGGAGGAGCTGCTGCGCATCTTCCCCAACGGCGATCTCACGGTCGATATGACACCGCTGCCGTCCGTGGTGCGGCCACCGGCGGAGCTGATCAACGTCAACTGGCTGGTCGCCGGCCTGGTCGCGATCTTCCTGCTGGGCGCCGGCCTGCTGCTGCTGCGCGGCGGCGAAGACTCGACAGCGACCGGCACCCTGCCCGGCGCGACCACTTCAAGCCGCAACGAGACCACGACAGGAGGCTCCGTGCAGGCGCCGCCGGTCAGCGACCTCTCCGGCCCCATCCAGGGCAAGGCGATCGGCACGATGCGCCCCGGCCAGTACCCCGACTTCGTGGGCGCGGACCTCGCCAGCTCCCTCTCCGTGCTCTACGACAACAGCCTCAATTTCCTGATCATCGCCGTGCGCACCAGCGACACGCCTCCCGGGCTCGTGATGAGTCAATCGCCGGGCCCCGGCGCCAAGGCAGACGACAACTCGGCGATCACGCTGGTCGTAAGCCGCGCCGCCGGCTCTCAGTAACACCGCACCCGTTTACGAGGGCGCAACCCTGAGGGTTGAAGCCCTCAGCACCAAACCACGCGCCTTGGTTGAAGCAGGATTGTCAGTTCACAGACGCCCCAGCCTCAGACCGCAGCCACGGCTTCGGCCGCCAGCGCCGCGAACACCACGACCGTCCACGGCGGC
>CAZNHI010000538.1:0-1575 GCA_964572535.1 uncultured Dehalococcoidia bacterium | reverse complement strand
CCAGCCTGGGAGATCGATCTGGTCGAGACGGAGGCGGCGGGCCACGCGATCACCCTGGCGCGCGAGGCGGCTGTGGCGGGCGCCAGCGTGGTATTCGCATGCGGCGGCGACGGGACGGTGAATGAGGTAGTCAACGGGCTGGCGGGCTCGTCCTGCGCGCTGGGAGTCCTGCGGGGCGGCATGGGCGATGTATTCGCGAAAGAGGTGGGTATTCCGAGGCAGGCGGAGCGGGCGCTGACGCAGCTGCTTTCGGGCGACAGGCGGCGGTTCGACCTGGGCAAGGCGGGGCAGCGCTACTTCTTGCTAATGGCGGGCATCGGCTTTGACGCGGAGGTGGTGAGGCGCGTGCCGGATAGTGTAAAGAAGCGGCTGGGGTCGACGAGCTATGCGGTCTGGGCGACGAGGCTTCTGACGGCGTACCGGCCGAAGCGGGTGCAGCTGAGCGTCGATGGCGTGTCGCGGGAGGCAGACCTGTTCTGGGCGCTGCTGGGCAACACGCGCTCCTACGGTGGGGTAATCAACATAACGTCTCAGGCACTCGTGGACGATGGGTTGTTGGATGCCTACCTGTTCGAAGGGCGTGGCGTGACGTGGAAGGCACTGGCGGCACTGAAGCTCGCGCTGCGGCGCCAGGATACGTCGAAAGGCGTTTCGTTTCACAGGCTGCGGGAGCTGAGCATCGAGACGCCGGGGCTGGCGGTTCAGGCGGACGGGGAGTATCTGGGCGAGACGCCGATGCGGTTCTCGGTGGAGGCGGGGGCGCTGGAGGTGCTGCTGCCGCAAGGGCAGGGGCAGGAGCTATTTGGGAGATAGACTGAAGGAGTGAGCAAGTTCGAGAGCGTCGGCGGGCTCAACCAGTTTCCGGAAGGCAAGATCCGCCGCCGGTTCGTGAACGGGCGTGAGATCGGCGTGGTGCTCTGGTGTGAGCGTTTCTACGCATTCAGCAACCGCTGCCCACACGCGGACTTTCAGCTGCACTTCGGTTTCGTTGAGGACAACAAGCTGCATTGTCCGATCCACTACGCGGAGTTCGAGCTGGCGACGGGCAAGGCGGTGTTCGGGCCGGCGGGGATTTCGGACATCGAGACGTTTGCGGTGGAGGCGGACGGAGAGTCGGTGAGGGTGTCGGTACCTGCGGTCAGAGAAGCAAGGGAGAAAGGCGGTACGCCAGGTTGAAGCTGGACGGTCGGTCAGCGGGGGCGGACGGAGCCGGCGCGGACTTCGAAGACGGTGCAGCTTGTGACGAAGTCTGGTGGGAGCCAGGCGCCGCTGGTGGCGGTGAACCAGACCTGGTCGAAGCCGTTGAGGCCGGCGAGGACGGAAGCGCGGCGTCGGTCGTCCATCTCGGAGAGAATGTCGTCCAGGAGCAGGACGGGTGGGTCCTCCGCGGCAGCCCGCAGCAGGGCGGCCTCGGCGAGTCGTAAGGCCAGGGTGGCGGTGCGGATTTGAGCGCGGGACCCGAACGACGCTGCGGCGACGCCATTGAGGTGTATCGCAAGCTCGTCGCGGTGGGGGCCGACCAGCGAGACGCCAGCGCCGGTCTCGCGCCGGCGCTGGGAGGCGAGCGCGGCGGCG
>CAZNHI010000537.1:0-1577 GCA_964572535.1 uncultured Dehalococcoidia bacterium | reverse complement strand
GACCACGCACAGCGCCCCCGCGCCCGCCCGCCGCGCCGCCGAACGGGCGGCACGCGCGTAAGCCAGCAAATGTCTGCAATTCATCGACGCCAGCACGCAGGCGCCCATCGCTTCCAGCAAGACGAAGCTCTCCAGCCACTCCACCGCCACCTCGATTTCCCGCTTGATGCCCCGCATATTAGAACGTCTGTTCTTAGTCGTAAAGCACTCCCTGTCACCTAGCGCGATACCCTGGCCCTCTTCCTTTAGAGAGGGCCAGCGTGAGGTGTCCCTCGTTCGCCGTAGTGCCTTCCAACGGCTGCGTTCCCCTCTCCGTCGACGGAGAGGGGTTAGGGGTGAGGTGCGAACGCCCCGTTCTCCACACCAAACATCCCGGCGGCTTCTATTTGCCCGTCTCCCCCGTCATTGACACCAACACCCGCCGGCGTACGATCCCTGAGTGACCAGCGGGCCGGAAATCCTCTATCGCTACCGCGACGCCATCGAGCGCGAGGTAGTGCGATCGTTGCCCGCCAGCGACTCCCCTCTCGACGAAATGCTGCGCTTCTACTTCGGCTGGACCGAAGAGGGCACCCCCAGCCTCGCCAAGTGCCTGCGGCCCTCCCTCTGCCTCATGGCTTGCGAATCCCTCGGCGGCGACACGCAGCAGGCGCTGCCCATCGCCGTCGCCGTCGAGCTCGTGCACAACTTCTCCCTCATCCACGACGACATCGAAGACGGCGACGAGATGCGCCACCATCGTCCGGCGCTCTGGCACGCCTACGGGCGTCAGCCCGCGATTTTCGCGGGCATCGCCCTCTGGTCCATCGCCGACCAGACGCTCGACCGTGCCCTGGAGCGCGGTCTGTCAGCCGAGCGCGTCTTGGCCGCCCGCCGCATCCTCAACAACGGCTGTCTGGAAATGATCGAGGGCCAGCACCAGGATCTCAGCTTCGAGCAACGCTCCGACGTCACCCTGAGCGAGTACCTCGACATGATCGGACGCAAGTCGGGCGCTCTACTGGGCGCCGCCCTGCAACTCGGCGCCCTGGTCGCCGGCTGCGACGACGAGGAGTGCGAGCGCTTCGACACCTTTGGCCGGCAACTGGGCGTCGCGTTTCAGATCCGCGATGACGTGCTCGGCATCTGGGGCGAGGGCAGCGCTACGGGCAAGCCGGTAGGCGCCGACATCGCGCGCAAGAAGAAGTCGTTGCCCGTCGTCCATGCCTTCCAGCAGGTCGTCGGGCCGGACCGCGATATGCTCCTCGGTGCCTACGCCAAGCCGGAGGTCGATGAGGCCGATGTCGCGGAAGTGCTCAGCATCCTCCAGCGCTGGAACTGCCGCTACTTCGCGCAGGGCCTGGCGGAGGACTACCGCGCCCGCGCGATGGAAGAGCTCTCACGCACGCCCATCTCCCCCGACGCGCGCCGTTCCTTCGACGAGCTCATGTCCTTCGTCCTGGAGCGCGACTACTAGTCCCAGCCCAACCTCATGGGCCCCTTCAGCGGGGGCTTGGGCGCAGAGCCCCCATCTTTCAATACCGGGTTTGGGGGCGAAGCCCCCGGGCGTTGGGCAAAGCCCAACCCAAGAACTTCCA
>CAZNHI010000536.1:0-1592 GCA_964572535.1 uncultured Dehalococcoidia bacterium | reverse complement strand
CCATCGCTTCACCCGGCAAGACGACCGCATAAGACCCTTTAGCGGGGCACAGGGATGTCCCCTGTTTTCAATGTCCCGGCACTCCAGATGCGTAAGGTAGCTCTTCACCATCGCTTCACCCGGCAAGACGACCGCATAAGGCCCTTTAGCGGGGCACAGGGGTGTCCCCTGTTTTCAATGTCCCGGCACTCCAGATGCGTAAGGTAGCTCTTCATCACTCCCTCAACCCGCCTGCCGGCTTCAAACCGGCCGTCTGCCCGTCTGCCCGTCTGCACTCTGCACTCTGCACTCCCTCCCCGTACAGACGCTAAACCCGTTGACGATTACAATTGCGCCAATCGCAGCAATTAGAAGGGGAACCGCTCATGGCATACCCGGCGAAATCCGCCATCGTCGGCCTCGGCATCTCAGAGGTCGGCAAGGTCTACGGACGTTCAGCCACCAGCTTCGCGCTCGAGGCCATCGACCGCGCCCTCGATGACGCCGGCCTCAAGAAGGAACAGCTGGACGGCCTGCTTATGCAGTCGGGCATCAGCCAGCCCGGCATCGGCCTCCAACTGCAGAACGCGGCCGGCCTCAAGAACCTGCGCCTGGTCAACCACATGAACGCCATGGGCGCCACCCCCGTCTCGATGGTCCAGTACGCCACCATGGCGATCCAAAACGGCCTCGCCACTACCGTCGCCTGCGTCTTCGCCGACGCGCCCATGCAGGACCCCGGCGCACGCAGCAGCGCCGGCATGAACATGGCACGCAACCGCGGCGCCCCCACCGGCTTCGCCGCCCTGGACCTGTACTACGGCCCTATCAACCCCAACGCCGGCTACGCCATGGCCGCGCGCCGCCACATGGCCAACTACGGCACCACCAGCGAGCAGCTCGGCGCCATCTCCGTCTCAACCCGCGCCTGGGCCGTCAACAACCCGATCGCGCAGTTCCGCACCCCGATCACGGTCGAGGACCACCAGAACTCCCGCTGGATCGCGGAGCCCTTCCACCTGCTGGACTGCTGCCTCATCTCCAACGGCTCCGTCGCCGTCATCGTCACCTCAGCCGAGCGCGGCCGCGACATGAAGTCGAAGCCCGCCTACGTGCTCTCGATGGCGCAGGGCTTCCCCGGCAACACCCGCCGCGCCGGCGACGACCACGACTGGTCCACGGGCGGCGCCATCGCCCGCGACACCCTCTACGGCACGCTCGGCGTCACAGCCAAAGACATCGACATCTGCGAGCTGTACGACTGCTACACCTACACCACTCTGGTCACGATCGAGGACTACGGCTTCTGCGCCAAGGGCGAGGGTGGCCCCTTCGTCGCCGACGGCAAGCTCGGCCCCGGTGGCAGCCTGCCCACCAACACCGGCGGCGGCGAGCTCAGCTCCTTCTACCTCTGGGGCATGACACCGCTCTCCGAGGGCGTGATCCAGGCCAGGGGCAGCGGCGGCGACCGTCAGGTCGCCAGGCACGACCTCGTGCTCGTCACCGGCAACGGCGGCCTGCTCGACTACCACGCCTCGCTGATCCTCAGCCCGGAAGCAGCCTGACCGTTCCAGCGCTGACCACTCCTCCAGGCAAGTCAGCGCTCATTTACC
>CAZNHI010000535.1:0-1595 GCA_964572535.1 uncultured Dehalococcoidia bacterium | reverse complement strand
GTCAAGCACGCCATCCGCGAAGGCCTAAGGCCGGGTGTAGCGCGCGATTGTGGCGATTCTGGCACAATAGCTCCAACCCTTACTCACGGAGGATTCGCATGGGCTTGGATTTCAGCACGTTGTCGCCTGAGGAACTCCTGGCCGCCGAGTCGGCGGCTATGACGATGCGGTCGCTGATGGAGGCGGCCCGGACCGCGCCGCATGGGCATGGCATGGAATGCCTGGAGAACGTCGTGCACGAGAAAGGCTTCGGGCACCTGCGGACGATGTTGACGGCCGCGATGGCGTCCCACGAAGGGGCGCAAAAAAAGGGGTCTGCACCTTGGCGTGTTCCTGCGGGAAAAAAGCTTCGCTCAAACGCCGGGGCGACAAGACGGTGCTGAGCAGCCTGGGGCACGTCACGGTCGGCCGGCGGTATTACGCCTGCCGGCACTGCAAGGCCAAGCAGGTCCCCTGGGACATTTGGGCCGGGTTGAGCGGCGTGCACCGGGTGACGCATCACGCCCGGCGGATGATCGTGCTGGCCGGCAGCGGCTGCTCGTTCGACGAGGCGTCCAGGAACCTCAAGGAACTGTCCCACGTCCAGGTCAGCAACGACGTGGTGCGGCGGGTGTGCGACGAGGAGGGCAAGGCGGTGCAGCAGTGGCTCACCAGCAGCCCCGAGCCGGCCAAGGCGTTCTCGGCGGCCAAGGGCGTCGTCGAGTTCTCCACCGACGGGTTGAAGCTCAACACGACCGGGGGCTGGCGGGAGATCCGCCTGAGCGTCATGAGCAAACGGGAGCCGGCTCTGCCGGCCACGCCCGATCAGTGGGACCAGCGTCCGCTGGAAGCGCCCACGGCGCGGCTGGCGGTGTGCGCCATCGCGCCCTGCGGGCGCATCGGTGCGAGCTGGGAACGAATGGCGGAAATACTGGGATTGTCCAGGGATCAGGCGTTGAGCGTCATCGCTGACGGGGCCAAATGGATCTGGGATCAGGCGGCCAAACGCTTCAGCGGCCCGGACGTGCAATGGGTGGTCGATGTCTATCACGTGATGCTCTACCTGTTCGCCGCGGCGGCGACGCTGGGCGAGGCCGCCGCCAGGCAATGGGTCCGCCAGCGCATCATCGAGTTGATCGAAATGGGCGGGCCTCGCTTCATCGAACACCTGCAGGCAATCGGACCACCAGGGGTGAGCTCTGTCGAACCGCCCGCCCCCTCGCCGACGACGGCCGCCGCCTGGACCAAGATGCTCAACTACCTCCGCGACAATCGCGACAGCCTCTGGTACGGCCGGCGGCTGGCGGAGGGCCTGCCCATCGGCAGCGGGCTGATCGAAGGCGGGTGCAAAAACACGCTGGGCAAGCGCTTGAAGATTAACAGCGCACGGTGGCGTATTCGCAGAGCCGAGAGAATGGGAGCGATCCGGTGTCTTCAGTACAGCGGCATGTGGGAGGCTTACTGGGAATCAAAAAAAGCGGCCGCTTGACCGCCACAAAGAGGAGTTACACCCTTGCAACAGGAGCAAACGGAGGAAACGGAGAAGATGAGCAGAAACCGGATGGAGTCGACAACGACAAACGAGTTTCGGTTTTCGGCTTTTCTCTGTTGCCTCC
>CAZNHI010000534.1:0-1596 GCA_964572535.1 uncultured Dehalococcoidia bacterium | reverse complement strand
TGTAGATGCGGGTGCCGACCAGGTCCGCGGGGACGAGGTCCGGCGTGAACTGGATGCGGTTGAACTGCCCGCCCACGACCTGCGCCACGGTGCGGATCGCCAGCGTCTTCGCCAGCCCCGGCACGCCCTCGACGAGGATGTGCCCGCGCGCCAGCAGCGCTACGACCATGCGCTCCAGCAGCGCCTCCTGCCCGACGATCACCTTCTTGATCTCGAAGAGCATCTGCTCCAGCGGTGTCGTGGGTTCGCGCTCCTGCGTTTCTGGGTGGCTGATCATTCCTGGCTCCTTGTTCAGAATTGCGCTTCGCGCTAGCCCAGCGGCGCGAAGACGCCGGAAGCTGCCTCTATCGGTACAGCGAAGCCGAGGCCGACGAAGACCCCGTCGTTGGTCGGGTTCACCAGCCCTGTGACGATGCCGACTACGCGCCCGTTCATGTCCACCAGCGGCCCGCCGGAGTTGCCGGGGTTGGCGTTAGCGTCGAACTGAATCATGTTGGTCAGCAGCTGTCCCGTCTCTTTGACCACGAAATTCCGCCCAATGGCGCTAATGATCCCGGCACTGACGCTGCCATCCAGCCCGAACGGCGCGCCGATCGTCATCACGCGGTCGCCCGGCCTGGCGCCGCCTGAGAGCACGGCCGGCTGGATCCCAGCCGGCAGGCGCGCCACCTTGATCACTGCCAGGTCGCGCTCCGGTTCCTCGCGTTCGACCACCGCCAACGCGGTGCTGCCGTCGACGAAGCGCACCGAGACCTGTCTCAGCCCTTCGACAACGTGATATGAGGTCAGGATGCTGCCGAACTCGTCCACTACGACGCCTGAGCCGATACCGGCGTCCGGGTTGCGCGCGTCGCGCTGGATCAGTACCACCGCCGGGCGCACCAGCGCGTAGATCTCGGGCTCCAGAGGCGGCGTCGGCGTGATCTCAGCGATGCGCTCGTCCGCCAGGCGCTGGATGTCGGCGTCTGTATAGCGCCCTTCTTGCGGGTCAATCTTGAGATAGAGTAGTACGAGGACGACGGCCAGGAGGGCTCCGCCCAGGGCCAGGAGAGGTAAGCGCGCCGCATTCAGGTAACGTTTCGTCATAAAACAACAAAGCCTCCTGCGGGCCTTGCCCCTTATGGTACCTTGTCGCGCTTCAGCTTGGTAAAACGCCGGTTAAATAAGCCCTAAGGCTTGTGGCAGGCTCGCGGTGGCGTCAGCCTTTGGGCCGCTGTCTCGCGTTCGCCGCGGCGGGTCTCAGCCTCGCACCAGGGACACGACTCGCCATCGTACAGGTCGGAATAGCGGCACTCGCCCTCCTCGCTATGGGACCACGACCGGTCGGGCAGCGGCCCGTCCCGCGCGATCAGCTGCTTGAGCATCTCTTCGTCCGGCAGGTCAACCATCGTTCTCAGCAGCCCTCGAGATCTCTTTGCCGTTTGCCCGTAGTAGTCACAACCTCTGGCTCTAGGCTGATTTCTCCACCGCATACAGCCCGCACAGCCTGCAGACCAGCACCTGCGCCTCGCCCAGCACAGCGTCATCGTCCAGCTCCACGCCCACGACCTCTGCCCAGTCGTGCTGGCAGCCGCCGTCCGGCGCCGCCAGCAAGCC
>CAZNHI010000533.1:0-1603 GCA_964572535.1 uncultured Dehalococcoidia bacterium | reverse complement strand
CGAAGACGCCGGCCGCAGCCGCAAGCGCCGAGGCCGCGCCACCCAGGTCCCGCCCGCCGACACAGACGCCCTGGCCGCCTCGATCATCCTCCAGGCCTACCTCGACCGCCTACGCTTCCAACGAGGCGAGACGTAGGGTCTCTAACTCCCGGGCCTGCTATCCTTAGGCTCGTGCGGGGTCACGAAGGCAGCTCTGCCAACTCCTACGTCAACTCTGCTCTCATCGGCGTCGCGATCGCCCTGATCGCCGGAGCAGCCTGGGTGATCTACACCTCGCCCGAAGCTATCTCTAGCCGTGGCGTCACTCTCGCGCCCGTCGGCTCCAGCACAGGCCCCATCCTCATCTCCGTCGAAGCCGGCGACAGCGCCTCAGACATCGGCCGCCGCCTCGAAGCTTCGGCGATCATCGACTCCGGCACGTCGTTCGAGCGCCTCGCCCGCATCATCGGCGCCGAGAGCACGCTCGCGGCGGGCGAGTACGAGTTCCTGCCCGGCACCAGCGTCATGGACGCCGTCTCCCGCATCCGCGACGGCCTCACCGCCGCCCGTATCGTTACGATTCCCGAAGGATGGCGCATCGAGGAGGTTGCCGCGTTGCTCGAAGAGCGTGACGTCGTCAAAGCCGACGCCTTCCTGGCAGCGGCCAACTCTCTCGCCACCAGCGGCAGCGCCGTCGACCGCGACCTGCTCAGCAGCCGTCCGGCCTCTGCCACGCTGGAGGGCTACCTCTACCCGGCGACCTACAGCTTCTCGTTCCGCGTCGAAGCCCCGGAGGTCGTGCTCAAGATGGTCGATGCGCTGGCCACGCGCTTCACGCCGCAGCTACGCCAGGAGGCGCGACTCCAGGGCCTCAGCGTGCATCAGGTACTCATCCTCGCCGCCATCATCGAGCGCGAGGCGGTGCTGCCCGAGGAGCGCGCCATCATCGCCAGCGTCTACCGCAACCGGATCAAAGAGAGCATGCCGTTGCAGGCGGACCCCACCGTGCAGTACGCGATCACCGTCCGTCCAGGGAGCGTCGTGGAGTTTGGCTACTGGAAGCGTTCGCTTTCGTTGCAGGACCTGCAATTCGACTCGACCTATAATACTTACGTGAAGTCTGGGCTGCCGCCCGGCCCCATCGCCAACCCTGGTATCGACTCGATAACAGCGGTGATCCGGCCCGCGCAAACGGAATATCTCTTCTTCGTAGCGCGCAACGACGGCAGCCACGCCTTCGCGGAGACCTTTGAACAACACCAGGCCAACGTCCTTCGTTATCAACGCTAACCGGCGCACCTGCTTTCACTCATGCTAGCGGGCATCATCGGCTACCCGATAGGTCACTCGCTCTCGCCGGTCATCCACAACGCCGGCTTCAGCGCGCTCGGCCTCGACGTCCACTACGAAGCCTGGTCCGTACCGCCGGAGGAGCTGCCCGCCGCCGTCCAGCGCGTGCACGACCCCGAGATGCTCGGCCTGTCCGTCACCATCCCTCACAAGCAGACCATCATGGCGCTGCTGGACGAAATCGACCCCGTCGCGACCGCCATCGGCTCCGTCAACACCATCGTCAAGCGTGACGGACGCCTCATCGGCTACAACACGGACAAGGACGGGTTCA
>CAZNHI010000532.1:0-1613 GCA_964572535.1 uncultured Dehalococcoidia bacterium | reverse complement strand
ATCGCCAGCGCTTCTTCCAGTGAGGTCGTGCTGTAGACGCGATTCACGTCCTCGCGACGTTGGGTAAGGAGGTCGCGCTCGCGGCCCCACTGCAGCTCGTGGCCAAACCAGCCCAGGACGGTCGGCACGCCGCTGCGGCCGGACACCATCGACCCCGGCGAGTAGGAGTCGCCGCCCGCTTCGATCAGGCGCTCACCGGGCTGAGCGCGCTTGCGCAGCCAGTCGATAGCCAGGTACTCGTTAACGTCCTCAGCCCGCGTGTACAGCGTCCCGTCCAGTGTGCGCCCGTCGCGCCCCAGCCCCTCTGTGCGGGAGAGCGTGGCGCCGATCGGGTAGAGCAGCGCCAGGGCCAGACACAGCGCGATGCTCGCCAACGCGGCGTTCTTGGGCAATCGCAACGACGGCGCTTCCAGGCGCCAATGCGTCAGCAACCAGCAGGCGCTGAAGCCACCCGCTACGCCCAGCAGCAGCCACGCCTGGTATTGCAGCTTGAACACGCTGTTCAGCCTGTTGTCGAAGAAGTCCCGCACGTAGAACAGCTCCGTGCCGAGGATCAGCAGCAGTGCCAGCGTCATCACGGCGAGTACGGGCGTCATCGCGTCGGCGTCCTCGTCCAGCGACTCCAGGCTGCGCCACAGCGCGAGCACGCACACGACGAGGCTTCCCGCGTAGAACAGGGCAGTCAGCCAGTTCACGCCGCGGTCTGAGATCGCGTCTAAGACCGAGTCACCGCTGACCGCTAGCACCAGCGCCCAGAGCACGAGCAGCGCGACGGGCAACGCAACGGCCGTGGCGAGCCGAGAGGCCGTGCGGGACGCTGCATCCGCGGCGAGTCTCGCCAGCGGCAGCGGCAGGCTGACGGTGAGCAGCGGCGCCCACAAGAGCGCGCTGTGTAGCGGCTTTGTCGCTTCAGCCTTGACCGCGGCGAGGCCGTCAGCCTGGCTGCCGAACGTCAGGTAGAACGGCGCGTAGAGCACGACGGCCAGCAGGGCCAGCGGCGCCACGAAGCCCGCCGTCTCGCCGATAGCAGACCACTGCATCCGGCCCGCCAGGTTGCGCAGCAGCACCAGCAGCGTCAGCAGGAACCCGAACGTCGGCAGGTCCCACGTGTTCAGGAAGCCCAGCCCGCCCACCAGCACGGCGCTGACCAGCAAGATCAAGGGCCGCCGGCGCCAGCTCTCGAAGCGCAGAGGCGTCTCCGACCGCCACAGCGAGAGGCCGAGCGCGAAGACGGTGAGCACGTAGGGAATCGACATTACGTGAGGATGCAGGTCGCCGAGGATGAAGCTGAAAAACGGGAACTCGGTGATCGAGTTGGCGTCGGGCGAGATGCGGGTAGCGCGCCACCACCACCAGTAGCTCGTCTGCTCATCCGGGTACTTGATGCAGACCACCGGCAGCAGGCAAGAGTCGCTCTCAGGCGCGCTCTCCAGGTTGGCGATGTCGACGCGCTCGATGACGCTGTCCGGCACGACGCCGTTAGCGCGCCCGAACTCGATCGCGCCTTCGAGGTTGCCCAGCAGCGTGACAAAGATCGCCGCCGCAACTCCGGCGCCCACCGCGGCACGGAATGAAACCCGCCGCAGCATCGATGCCAGGTCGTGCCCGAGCCC
>CAZNHI010000531.1:0-1623 GCA_964572535.1 uncultured Dehalococcoidia bacterium | reverse complement strand
CCGGCCGGACCTGGCGGCCGACCCGCGCTTCGCTGGCAACGAGAACCGGCTGCGCAATCGGGCAGAGCTGGAGCCGCAGATCGAGGCTGCGCTGGCGCGCTATAGCGTCGAAGAGGCGGAGGCGGCGCTGGAGGCGGCCTCTGTGCCCTATGCGCGCATGAACGACGTCGAGGAGGTGCTGCGCCATCCGCAGGTGCTCGAGCGCGGCCGGCTGCTCGATACGGGGCTGCCCGGCGGGGCCTCGGTGGACCTGCTGCGGGCGCCGTTCAACATCGAGGGGGTGGACGAGGCGTCGTCCGCGGTCCCGGCGGTGGGCCAGCACACGGACGAGGTGTTGGCGGAGCTGGGCTACGACGGGGCGTCGATCGCCGCGCTGCGCGCTGTAGGCGCGGTGTAGGTTGGGCGTTGATTTGTCGCCAGCTTTGCTGCTCATCGCTGGCGCGCTGCTCCGCCCCTGAGAACCCTGCATTGAAGATGGGGGCTCCGCCCCCAAACCCCCGCTAAAGGGGCGGATGTGGGTTTTTGGGTTGCGCTTTGCCCAACCCCGGGGGCTTTGCCCCGAACCTGGTATGGAAGATGGGGCTCTGTCCCGAACCCTGGCTAAAGGGACGCGCAGGGTGCGTCGATGATAGAATCACGCCGATTGGGGAAATCTATCGGGGTGATGGGTTGACGCCGGGTGCACTGGACTATGATGGAAGCAGCCGTATTACGGGAGGGTTAAATGTCCCTCGATAGTCCCGCCAACAAGCCTTTACGAATCCGTGGCCTACCCTGGAGCGTAGACATAAGTGGTGGGAGGCGTGGGGATCCTCAGGGAGACCGCATCGCGGACTACAGCACCGCCACCGACGATCGGCTGGTTGGAGCGCTGGAAGTACGCGATGAACGGGCTCTAGAGACTCTTTACGACCGCCACGGTGACTACGTCTACTCGGTATGTCTCCGCATGGTTGGGGACGTCCAGCTGGCGGAAGACCTCTCTCAAGAGGTCTTTCTGCGTCTCTGGCGCAGGCCGGACCTTTACGACGTAAGCCGTGGCCGCTTTCTCACCTGGCTGCTCAGCGTAGCGCGCAACCGCGCCATCGATGAGCGGCGCAGTCGCGGCAGGCGTTTCCGTTTCGAGACGCCGCCCAGCACCACCGCGGAGGAGATGCTGGAGGCGGCGCCGACTCCGGAAGACAAAGACGTCGCCGTGGTAAGCGAAGAGCGAGTCGTCGTCCAGAATGCTCTGGCGACGCTGCCGCCGGAGCAGAGGCTGGCGATCCAGCTGGCCTACTTCGGGGGGTACACCCAGCAGGAGATCGCCCAGGGGCTGCATCAGCCTTTGGGTACGGTGAAGACCAGGATCCGGCTGGGACTGCAGAAGTTAAGAATGCTGCTGATTGAGCAGCAGGGAGGTCCGGGCACGCCTTGAGTTGCGAGGAGATGCGCGAAGACCTGGAAGCCCACGCACTGGGCGTGCTGGAGCACGACGGCGCGCACCGGGTTGAGGCGCACCTGCGCGAATGTGACGAGTGCACGGCGATAGTGCGGGACTACCAGCACGCCATGGACCACCTGGCGCTGGCGGTGCCGCTGTACCGCGCCTCACCGCGGCTCAAGCAGCGGATCATGGGAGGC
>CAZNHI010000530.1:0-1629 GCA_964572535.1 uncultured Dehalococcoidia bacterium | reverse complement strand
CCAACATCACGGCGTAGTACAACCCAGACGCCAAGAGCGCGTGCGAGCAGCTCGGCAGGTTCTCGCACGCGATGCCATCGCCATCGGCGTCGAGGCCGTCTTCCGGGTGCCCGTTATGCCAAGCCTGCGCCGACTGCTGGCACAAGAAGTCCGAGCAGTTGCGATCGGCGGTGCCTCCGCCGACATCGTCTCCGCTCCCTGCGCAGGCAGTTGCAAGAAGCGCCAGCGAGATCAACGCGGCGCGTGAGAGCGAGTGCATGGTGACTTCCTCTTCGACCCCAGGTTCAAGGGCCAGGCCCGAGCCTACGATGGAGCGTCCGTCGACGCCACGCTGCGCCCTCCCCTCGAGGTCGCCGTGGCGCGACCGAGGGCCACCAGCCGCTCCTGCCAGCACAAGACGCCTTTGCTGTGGAAGAGGTGTCGTCGCCTTGAACGAGGCCGACCCTATCAGCCTTCACAGGCTGCCTGCACGCGATCCCAGTTGGGGCGACCTCGAATGTCGTTGTTCCGCTGCATGTGCTGGTGGAGGTCCCCTACCGACTTCACCGCGGCCGGCAGCAGTTTTCGCAGGTTGTCCATGTGGACCGCCACGGTCGCGGCTCCCCAGCTCGTCCATCCATGGAGACGGAGCACGACCTGCGGTTCACCGGCGCTCTCGCTCATCGTGCAACCGAGTGCGAGCAGGACTTCCGCCAGCTTCTTGTCGTCTGCTGGAACTGGGAGTTCCTGGGGCGGCGGATGGGCTTGGAATGGCGTCATGCCGCAATGATGCACGCATTCTTGTTGGGCCGCCATCAGGGAAGGGGGCCTGCGGCTGCTCGAGCTGGCGGTCGCCGATCCAGTCGCGAACCCCACCCTCGCGGCGCCGACCGCCGAGTGAAAGCCGCCGGGAGTGCCGAGGAACTGGTTCATCGTTGCGAGTGCCAGAGCACGTCTCCGCGCTCTCCTTGCGCGAAGTCTCGGCGAGGCAGCGTGCGTCCGCAAGCGAAGGCGCTGGAGCGGTGCGCGCCTGTACTGGTCGCCTCTACAGCAGGTCCTTCGTGTCCTTCTTGGCTTCAGTCGCGCTGGGCTTCAGGAAGCCGAGTAGCGCCTCCAGCACCGGGGGAGCTTCCGCACCCTTGAGCAGGCCCGTCTGACTAGGTGCAAGCAGGAACGCAAACAGACGCTTCGCTTCCTCGGCCTCGAGCTGCCGGCGGAAGCTCATCCCCACGAACGTGTCGATCACTGCGAGGCGGTGCCTCGCATCCTTCAGTGAGAACAGGCTCGACATCAGGATGCGGCTCAGGATTCCTATCCCCCATGCGCCGATCAAGCCGCACGCTATCACCGAGACGCCTGTGCCGATGTGCTGCAGGTCGATGACGAGAGCGTCGCGTTCGGACCACGCCGCGTAGAACAGCGCCCCCATCAGCAGAAGCAGAGCGCTGCCGCTCCAGAGCGAATGCACCCGGTGCTGCTTCTCCTGCGACACCCAATGCGCCTTCTGGTCCTTGATGCCAGCGACCTCCTTCAGGAACTCGTTCACGAACTGCTCCCGCTTCTCCGTGACGAACTTGCGGTGGTCGTCGAGTTCCTTCGCGATCAGCACCTTGTCCTTTGAGGCCGTTTCCTCGATGTCCTTCAGGGCTT
>CAZNHI010000529.1:0-1637 GCA_964572535.1 uncultured Dehalococcoidia bacterium | reverse complement strand
TGGAGGGCGCCGAGTTCACAGACACGCGCGCCGCGGCGGGCCGACTGCCGGCCGGCGATTCGGGGACGATGGCGCACGGGCGCTCGCTGCTGGACTGGCACAACCGGCATCGCTATTGCCCGGCGTGCTCGAAGCCGACGGAGTCGCGCGATGGGGGCTCGATGCGCAAGTGCGATGCGTGTGGCGCGGAGCACTTCCCACGCACGGACCCGGTTGTGATCATGGTGGCGTGGCGGGGAGACCGCTGCATCCTGGGACGGCAGAAGGCGTGGGCGCCGAACTTCTACTCGGCGCTGGCAGGCTTCATCGACCAGGGCGAGACGATAGACGAGGCGGTGCGGCGCGAGGTCAAGGAAGAGGTGGGGCTGGACGTGGACGAAGTCGAGTACCGGAAGTCGCAGCCGTGGCCGTTCCCGTCCTCGTTGATGATCGGCTGCTTCGCGCACGTTACGGGCGACCAGGAGGCCGTCGACCCGGTGGAGCTGGACGGGGCGCGCTGGTTCACGCGAGAAGAGATACGCAGGGCGATTGTCGACCCAGACCCGACGAAGCACGGTTATGGCGTGCCGGGGCCGGTGGCAATCGCGCATCACATCATCAAGGACTGGAGCGAGCAATCAGGTCCGTAGCGATGGCGGCTGCGCGCGAGGGCGGCTCGTAGGGTGGGTTTCGTGCTGAAGATCATTTTCCTGGCCATTTCAGGCTTCCTGGTGATCATCATCGTGGGTGTTGGTGCTGCTGCAGTCCTGATCCTGACCGGCAAGCCGGGCATCTGCGATAACCCGCCGCTGCGCGTAGGCAGGGAGCTGGACCCGCCTCCCTCGGATGCGCTGGCTGCCGCGTTGGAGGATCGCTGGGACATGTTCTCGGCGGACATCAAGAATCAGCAGGCCTTATTCCAAGCCACTGAGTCAGAGGTGACGTCCCGAGCCCGAGAGTACATTGCTGATGAGGACGTGCCGGTCGAAGACCTGTTTATCTACTACTGCGGCGACGGCAAGGGACAGCTAGCTGGCCGGATCGACGTGGCGGGAGTGGGTACGAACTTCGTTGCGACGGGCACCCTGGTGATCGGCGGCGAAAAGCCCGTAGTCGAGATCGAATCTGTGGACGTCGGCAACCTGCCAGGATTCGTGGCGGACGCGGTGCTGGACTTCTTGCTGGACCAGGACTCGCGCACGCTGGAGCTGGACGAGAACCTGCTGGAGTTCGAAATCGCGGACGGCCTGGCGGAGATCACCGGCGGGCCTTAGGGTCGCGGGGCATCGAGGGCGTTGTCAGGATCGACGCCGAGGCTGGAAAGCCGCGGCCAGCGTTTGAGTGATCCTTCATCCGGAATCGTCACCGCGCGCGTATTCTGGGTATGCAGACCATGATGCTCCGACCCGCTGTCTTGCTGCTCCTCGGACTGTCGATCATGTTGGCCGCGTGCTCAGGTAGCGACTCGGCGACAGAGACGGCACCGCCTGACGTGACGCCGGCGGTGGGCGCCTCTGGCCCGGACGAGGCGCCGACTGTGCGTCCAGCCGTTGAGCCGAGCCCACGCCCGCAGGCATCGATGCAGGCTTACAAGGTGCCCGCGGGATCGCGGCCGCACGACGTGGCGCCCGCGGAGGACGGGGGCGTCTGGTACACGG
>CAZNHI010000528.1:0-1639 GCA_964572535.1 uncultured Dehalococcoidia bacterium | reverse complement strand
TGCAGCGCGCAGATGGGGTCGATCTCCGTGACCCAGACCTGGGCCTGCAGTGAACGCATGGCCTGCGCGGAGCCCTTACCCACATCGCCGAAGCCGGCGACGAGGGCGATCTTGCCGGCGATCATGACGTCTGTACCGCGCTTGATGCCGTCCATGAGTGACTCGCGGATGCCGTAGATGTTGTCGAACTTCGACTTGGTGACGGAGTCGTTGACGTTGATCGCGGGGAAGCGCAGACGCTCTTCACGCGCCATCTGGTAGAGGCGGTGGACGCCGGTGGTGGTCTCTTCGCTGACGCCGATGATGCCGTCCGCCATGCGCGAGTACCAGCCGGGCTTCTCGGCGATGCGCGTCTTGATCGCGGCGAAGAGGCTGACCTCCTCGTCGCTCTTGGGGTTGTTGAGGATGGAGGCGTCCTTCTCGGCGTCGCTGCCGAGGTGGACGAGCATGGTGGCGTCGCCACCGTCATCGAGGATCATATTGGGGCCCTGGCCGTCGAAATCGAAGATGCGGTGGGAGTACTCCCAGTACTCGTCCATGGACTCGCCTTTGTAGGCGAAGACGGGCGTGCCGGCGGCGACGATGGCTGCCGCGGCGTGGTCCTGCGTGGAGTAAATGTTGCAGGAGGCCCAGCGCACGTCCGCTCCGAGTGCTTTCAGCGTCTCGATGAGGACGGCGGTCTGGATGGTCATGTGCAATGACCCGGCGATACGGGCGCCCTTGAGCGGCTGTGTTTTGGCGAACTCCTGGCGGATGGCCATGAGGGCCGGCATTTCCGACTCTGCGATCGCGATTTCCTTGCGGCCGAAGGCGGCCAGACTCATGTCTGCTACTCGATAGTCCTGGTTTGCTGAGGTCATCTCGGTGCTCCTTTTCAGCACTTGGCAGGCGACGAAAAAAGACGGCGCCCGCACCGTTCCGATGCGAGCGCCGTTTTGTGTAGCTGAGCCTGATCCTTCCCGGAAGGACCGCAGCGCTCCTCAGCGAGTTAATTATAGCGGGTCTTGAAAGTTCGGGGACACTCCCGGACCCCCTCTAAAGGGCTAACCTCACCCCCCACCCCCTCTCCTTGCGAGGAGAGGGGGAGTTTTGTCCGGGTGTTGTGCCCTGGCCTCCGGTTGCTAGGCGATCTTGGCCTTGAGCTGGTCGACGCGGTTGGTCTCTGGCTTTGAAGATGGGGGGAACCCCATGCCCCCGCTAAAGGGGCTCCCAGAGCCTTTACTGCCGCGCATCCTGGATAAAACCTCCGCTAGGCGATCTTGGCCTTGAGCTGGTCGACGCGGTTGGTCTTCTCCCAGGTGACGTCGAGGTCCGTGCGGCCGAAGTGGCCGTAGGATGCCGTCTGGCGGAAGATCGGGCGGCGCAGGTCAAGGTCGCGAATGATGGCGGCCGGGCGCAGGTCAAACACCTCGCTGACTGCCTTCTCAATCTTGGCGATGTCCACCTTCTCCGTGCCGAAGCACTCCAGTTGGATGCTGACGGGCCGCGCGACGCCGATGGCGTAAGCCAACTGCACTTCGCACTGCTGGGCGAAGCCGGCGGCGATCACGTTCTTGGCGACCCAGCGGGCGCCGTAAGCGGCTGAACGGTCGACCTTTGTCGGGTCCTTGCCGCTGAAGGCGCCACCACCGTGGCGGGC
>CAZNHI010000527.1:0-1641 GCA_964572535.1 uncultured Dehalococcoidia bacterium | reverse complement strand
GCTATGCGGCCCAGGGTCGGGTGGACGCTCCCGGCAGCAGCCGTGGCGCCGGAGCCGAAGAGGGCAAGCACAAAAGCGGGCGCGGCGAGCAAGTTCGCGGGCAGAGAGACGAGCGAAAGACGGCCGAACGTCGCGGCGATCACCGGCAGGACGGCGATGCTGGCGGCGGCGGTGATAGCGAGGTTCTCCGCGAGGAAGGCCCCGAGCCAGGCTGGGAGAAGGCTGACACGAGGCAGGATAAGCAGTCGGAGTCGCGGGGAGAGGAGGATGATGCCGAGGGTTGAGGCGAAGCTGAGCTGGAAGGAGACGTCGTCGATCAGGAGGGGCCTCGCTGCGACCAGGAAGGCGGCAGCGAGGACAACGCCGGGTAGGGCGCTACCAGGTCGCCCGGCGAGCACGGCGCCAAGCATGACGGTGGCCATCGCGGCGGCGCGCAGCACCGAGGGCGAAGCGCCCACGAAGACCGCGTAAAAGAGCACGACGGCGACGGCGATAGCGGTAGCGGGCCGCCGGCCGACCAGCGATGCGAGGACCGCGACGACGAAGCCGGCGACCAGCACGACGTTCTGTCCAGAGATCGCAATGAGGTGGGAGATACCGGCGCGGTTGAAGTCATCTGTCAGGTCGTCCGGGATGGAGGCGCGCTGGCCGAGCAAGATGCCGCGAGCGAGGGCGGACTCCGGCTCCGGTAACGCGCGTTCGAGGGCGGCGCCGAGGGGTCGGCGGGCGTCATACAGGAAGCGCGTGAGGTCGTTACCGGCGCCCGAATCCAGGACCTCGATGTGGGGGTAGAGGACGGTGGAGGCAACGCCCCGCCGGGCCAGGTACTCGCGGTAGTCGAAGCCGTCGAGGCGGGGGGGCGTTTCGAGGCGGCCCGTAAGCTCGATAACGTCCCCATAGGCGTAGGCGGGGTAGAGCCGAGCCGTGACGAGCACACGGCCGGGAGCGGGCTGCCAGGCGCCGTTGGCGTCGAGGTAGGACTCGACCTCGATGGTGAACCGGCGGCTCGTTTCGCGCTCCTCCGGTTCGTCAACGACGACGCCGCGCAGAGTCATCGGCGCCTCAGAGTCGTTCAGGATCGCGATGCCTCCCGGTTCGCGCGGTGGCACGGCTTCCGCGTAGCGCTCGATGCCGGTCAGCGCCGCAAGGACAAGAAGCGACGCGAAAAGCGCCTCGCGGCGCCGTCCGGCGAGCAGCCAGCCCGCGCAGACTCCGGCTCCACCCAGGGCGATCAGGGGCCAGGCGGCTGAGAGGCCCAGCGCGGCCGCGGCAACGCCGGCGAGCAAGGCGAGCGCGAGATGAAAGAGAATCACGGCGTGACCGTGAGGTAGTCGCGGATGGCGGCTAGCGTGGAGGCCGGCAGCACGCGGCGGGACACGAGATCGTCCACGGAGGCGTAGGGCCCGTCGACGGTGCGAGAGTCGACGATGCGGCGGGAGTAGGCTTCGCCGACGCCGGGCAGGGCGTCTAGCTGGGCCTGCGAGGCGCGATTGAGGTCGAGCGTCTGGCCGGGCCCCAACGTGGATGGCGCGGTGGAGACGATGGGACTCGCGGACGGGAGGGTGATCTTCTCCCCGTCTCGCAGGCGGCGGGCGAGGTTGATGGAATCGAGGGCGGCAGCAGATGTCGCCCCGCCGGCCG
>CAZNHI010000526.1:0-1643 GCA_964572535.1 uncultured Dehalococcoidia bacterium | reverse complement strand
CCGTCGCAGTGCGCGTCGACGTTGGCGTCGCTCGCGCTGTCTGGCCGCCTTCTGGCGTGATTCTTCCAGGCGATACGTGAGAACCGACTCGGGATGATTGGCCGCCCAGCGATCGGGCAGCATCTCATCGAGACGCGAATCGTCGGCATGCAAGCGCAAGAGGAGTTCACGCAGGTAGGTCCAGGGCTCGATCCGGTGACGCTTCGCCCCGGCGAGAATGGTGAACAGGACGGCCGCCCGCGGCCCTGCCTGGTGGCTGCCGAGAAAAAGCCAATTCTTCCGGCCAATGGCTTGGTGCCGTAGCGTTCTTTCGCTGATGTTGTTGTCGATCGTCAGCCGTCCGTCTGCGGTGTAGCGACGCAGCGCCTGCCACTGGTTCTGTGCGTACGACACTGCCTTACCCAGAGCACTCTTGGGTAGCACGCGACGTTCCAGCTCGGCCAGGTAGCGCTCCATGTGATCGAGCACTGGGTCCGCCTCTTGGTTACGAAGCGAAGCTCGTGCGGGAGCAGATAACTCGCGCGCCCGGTCCTCGATGTCATACAATTGTCCGACCCACTCCAAGATCTGGTGGGCTTCGCGTGGCGAACCGAGCTTGGCATCGTAGAACTTGCGGCGCGCATGCGCCCAGCAGGCGACTTCCCGGATCGAGTCGTTTGATCCCAGATAGATATGGTCGTAGCCGCCGTAGGCGTCGGCCTGGAGGTAACCTTGGAATTCTGCCAGGAACCTAGCCGGCCCATCGCGGGCACGACTCTCGGTGAAGTCGTACACCGAATAGGGATATTCCTCGCCGATGTACGTCCACAAGCGCCCCTGGCGACTACCTTCGCCGCCCGTCAGCACGGTCACAGGTGTATCGTCGGTCCATAGTACAGGCGATTGAAGCACCAGCTCCTTCTGACGCTCGTGGAGCGGAGTCAACAATTCAGCGGCCGCCTTGACCCAATCGCACTGGGTGCTGCGGGCGATGTGTAGGCCGTGACGGACGAAGAAGTCTTCCTGACGGTAGAGCGGCTGGTGCTCGCCGAATTTACTCACGACGATCTGAGCGATGAGTCCTGGCCCCGCGATACCGCGGGCGATCGGCCGCTCGGGCGGTGGTGGGCTCACCACGCCGTCTTTGCACCAGCGGCAAGCGTACTTGGGCCGCACATGGACGTGCACTTCCAGCTTGGGCGGAACGTAATCGAGAATCTTGGTCTCGTCCTCGCCAATGCGATCCTTCGCACGGCCGCAGCAAGTGCAGATCTTTTCAACAGGCTGCACATCTAGTTCATGCCGGTAGTGAGGTAGCTTGTCGAGGTCGAGCTCTCGACGGCGGCGACGACTGTGGCCAGTGACTTGATATCGAGGCTGCTGCGACTCTTCCGTGGTGGCTGTCGTGGGCGGCTGAAGGTCGAACAGATGTTGCTGCCCCTCGCCTTCGATCATCCGTTCACGCTTCCGGCCGTAGATCCAGCGCTTCAGGCGATCGAGTTCCTCGATCGCGGCTTGGTGCGTCTCCTTCAGCTCCTCATAAGAAGCAGCTGTCTCATCGAGCACGCGTTCCAGCTCAGACGCTTGCTTGAAAGCTGCCAACAAGAGACGTTGGCATTCGCCCAGGTCGTTCGGTAGAAAGTTGGCGTCATCCATCACGCCCA
>CAZNHI010000525.1:0-1650 GCA_964572535.1 uncultured Dehalococcoidia bacterium | reverse complement strand
GGCGGCGCCGAGGTGGCGCTGCTGGCGCGCAACGTCGCGGAGGCAGACTCGATCAACGCGGCGAGGGAGAACGCGCGGCACCGTCCCGGTCTGAAGCTGCCGTCCAACCTGACGGCGACCATCGACCCCGAGGCGCTGGCGACGGCGGACGTGGTGGTGCTGGCGGTGCCCTCGGCGAGCTTGCGCGCGAACCTGACGCGCCTGGCGCCGGCGATCTCACAGACGGCGAGCGTGCTCAGCGCGACCAAGGGCATCGAGCCGGAGTCGTGCCTGCGCATGTCGGAGGTAGTCGAGAGCTTCGGCGTGGAGCCACAGCGCGTTCTCGTGCTGTCGGGTCCGAATTTCGCCGGCGAAATCGCGGCGGGGCTGCCGGCGGCGACGGTGGTCGCGGGCAGAGACGAGGCTCGGGCGCGGGAGGCGCAGGCGCTGCTCAACGGCACAACGTTCCGCGTCTACACCAGCGACGACCTAGTGGGCGTAGAGCTGAGCGGGGCACTGAAGAACGTGGTGGCTATCGCCTGTGGGCTGTCGGACGGGCTGGGCTACGGTGAGAACGCGAAGGCGGCGCTGATCACGCGCGGTCTGGCGGAGATAACGCGCCTGGGTATCGCGGCGGGGGCACAGCCGTTGACCTTCCTGGGCCTCGCTGGGCTGGGCGACCTGGTGCTGACCTGCGAAGGCAACACCTCGCGCAACCGGCGCCTGGGGCTGGCGCTGGCACAGGAGATGAGCCTGGAAGAGGCTCTGGAGTCGATCGAAGGCGTCGTCGAGGGGGTAGTGACGGCGCGCGCGGTGCCGCAGCTGGCGCGGCGCATCGGCGTAGCGATGCCGATCTGCGAGTCGCTGTACGCGGTGCTGTTCGAGGGCAAGACGGCGGTCGAGGCGGGGCGGGAGCTGATGGCGCGCGCGGCGAGAGCTGAGAGAGACTAAACCGGCGCGGGGGACGCAGACCTCCCCCTCTCCTCGCAAGGAGAGGGGGTTGGGGGGTGAGGTAAGCCCGACGCTCCGCCGTCCAGCGCGTCCTCCTCGTTCCGTGTTCCGTGTTCCTCTCGTCGTTTGACACTCCCGAGGGGCGCTGATTAGATAGAGATACCGTGTCCTTCGAATCTGACCTCGCAGACCTGAGCGACTCCTCGAAACGCCTGGCGGCGACACAGCTGGTCAACTTCTCGGAGCTTGACGAGATCGAGGCTGCGCGCTTTGAGGAGGCGTGGCCTGAGATCGACGCCAGGCGGCGATTGACCATCGTCTCAGAGCTTACTGAGCTGGCTGCAGACAGCGTCGACCTCGACTTCGACACGGTCTACAAGCTGGCGTTGCGTGACGAGGAGGCGCTGGTGCGCGCGGCGGCGCTGCACGGGCTCTACGAGTATGAGGCTCGCGACCTGATCCCGGTGCTGGCCGGCCTGCTGCGCCACGACCCGGATTCGACGGTGCGGCGGGAGGCGGCGATGGCGCTTGGTCGTTACGCGCTGGCGGCGGAGCTGGAGCGGCTACCGGCCGGGGATGCCGTGGCGGTACGCGACGTCCTCATGGAAAGCGCCGAGGACCTGGAAGAGGACGACCGCGTGCGCGGCCGGGCGATCGAGGCGCTGGGTGCGATCAGCGGCGAAGAGACCGAAAACCTGATCGAGAGCATCTACGCCGAAG
>CAZNHI010000524.1:0-1657 GCA_964572535.1 uncultured Dehalococcoidia bacterium | reverse complement strand
GCGCTTCTGGAGGTCTTTGCTGAGCGCCCGCGATGCCGCCGTCTGCGCCGGCACCTCCGAGATCGAGCCAAATCTGTTCACGTTCGTCTCGCCGGTAACGAAGCTCCAGACGTAGGCGTCCAACGTGCCCTCGCGCTGCAGCTCCAACACGGCGCGCGCATTGCCGATTGTGGCGTTGATCTTGGCGCGATTTCTGATGATGCCGCTGTCCTGGATCAGCCTCTCGGCGTCCGTTTCTCCATAGGCGGCGATGCGGGCGATCTCGAAGCCGTTGAACGCGCGGCGGTAGCCCTCGCGGCGCTTGAGGATCGTGTCCCAGCTCAGCCCCGCTTGCGCGCCTTCCAGGGTGAGAAGCTCGAACAGCTTCCGGTCGTCGTGCAGCGGCACGCCCCACTCGAGGTCGTGGTAGCGCACCATGATGTCGTCGTCCGGACGCCCGGCGACCCAACCGCAACGGACGGGGGCTGTATCAGGCAAGGGCCTTGGCGTGGCCGTTGGAGCGCGGGCAGACGTGGCCGGAGGGATCTATTGGCGCGCCGCAGAGGGGGCAGATCTGCCGCCCACCCGCCACCACGTCCGCAATCTTGCGGCCCAACACGCGCGACTGACCCCGGTTGACCAGGCAGCGGAAGGCGGGCGGTCCGGCGGCGCCGCTCTCGTCGAAGGCGTGGATGGCGAAGAGGCCGTCTTCTTCAGCGTAGCCCAGGCCGATCTGGCTGGCGTGAAACTCGACGTCGAAGATGCTGCCGATGGGCAGGGGCTCAACGTCCGGGTCCGCGGACGGCTGCTCGCGGTCCAGCTTTTCGATTACCTCTGCGAACCAGGTGCCGATGCCGGCCAGCTGCTGCTTCTCCATCCAGATCGAAGCCGATTGCGACGTGGCGCGTACCAGCAGGCGGAAGCGCCGCTGGCCCGGCACGCCGACCGACTCCGCGTCGATCGCCAGCGCCTGCCCGAAGTCGTGATCTGCCCTCTCCATACGGATGCCAATTATAGAAGCGCCCCGGCTAGGCGCCACCGGGTGTCATATCTCGCTTGCGTAACCGAACATACGTGCTGATACTGCCCCCAAACCACTAGGAGGTGATGTTGATGGATGAGGAGGTTGTCCTGCTAGAAGAACAGCTCGCCACGGCGCACGCGGACATTGAAAGGCTGCAGACACAGCTCGCTGATCTTGCGGCGGGGGACTCGCAGCGTGAGGTGGAGGTACAGGAGCTGCGCATTCAACTGCAGACCAGCCGCGCGGACGCTGAAGCCACGCAATCGCAACTGGCCTCGCAGGCCGACGAGGCGCTGCGCCTGCGAGAGGCGATTTCGCAGGCAGAAGCGCGGTCACAGGAGGCGCTGCAGCGCTATCGAGAGGCCGCCCTGCAGCGAGAGCCGCAACTGCCAGCCGACCTGGTAACCGGCGACACGGTGTCTGAGCTGGACGCCGCGATCGAACGCGCCCGGCAGACGGTGGCGCAGGTGCGGCAGCACCTGGAGCAGCAGGCGCAGGCGCTGCGGGTCCCGGCCGGCGCCCCGGCCCGCGGCAGCCCGGATGCCTCAGAGCTCTCGGCCGGGGAGAAGATACGACTCGGCCTGCAGAAGACCTGACATGACGCACTGCACCCCGGCCTGAAGGCCGGGGCTTCCAAGCCCGATTTGCAACAGG
>CAZNHI010000523.1:0-1661 GCA_964572535.1 uncultured Dehalococcoidia bacterium | reverse complement strand
ACAACGCACCGCCCATCGCCGCCGCCGCCGCGTACTTCCCGGACGGCGGCATCGTCCGCGCCCGTCAGTCGGACCGCGACCTCTACTTCGTGCTCGACCTGCGCCAGCGCGCCCTCCTCGACCGCTACATCCGCCTCGCGAAGGCTGGTGCCTTGTCATCCCGGCCCGGCGCCCTCGATGTGCTGGTTGCGGCGTCCCGCACCGAGACTATCAGCGTCGAGCAGGCTGGGCAGCCTCTGGGCAGCAACGATGCGCGCCTTCTCTGGCAGTCACTTGTTGGGCAAGATGCGTCCGTGACCTTCCACGACCCGCCGCAGCCGCCGTCGCGCAGCGGTGGCTACTGGATGACTTTCACGACGGCGGAAGGTAGGTCACTGCAGTACTTCTACGAATCGGCCTCGCGCACGCTGACGGATCTGCTGGGCACCGAGAGCTACACGATCAACACGATCCTGCCCGGCGTTACGGGCGATCCCCTGCAGATCGAGCAGCAGCCGCCCCAGGGCTCGAAGCTGTGGTGGCCCGTCATGCTCGGTGGCGGCGCCGTGCTGCTCGCCGCCGCCATCTGGCTCCGCCGCCGCTGGCCGTAACGGTTGCGGTAAGCTGAAGCTCTTACGGCTGCTTTGACCACCATTCCTTCCCCTCGATTCGTCCCAGCACCTTGCCTGTCGCATCGACGAAGTCCACCGGCCCCGCGTATTCCCTGGCCGGTCCGGGAAAGCGCAGTTGCACTGCCTGGAAGCCCGCCGGTCTCGCTGTCACCTGGATAACCGTCCTGTCGCGCTCCCAGCGGGCGGATTTTGCGCCGTAACCGAGCAACCAAACGTCCATTACTTCGATATGGTAGATATTTGGCTCATCCGGGCAGCCTGCGGTAAGAGCGATCTGGGTTTCGCGCGCATCGCCAAGGGTCCACAAGCCGCTGAACTCGACAAGTTTGCCGAAGGGGTTGGGACGGCCGGTGACGGGGCTGGCGCCGACCCAGAACGAAGCGGCGAACTGCGAACGCGCCAATTCGCCAAAAGGCCTGTAGCGGTTGTCGCCATTGATGGTGGCTGCTTGCTCTTCGAGCGTTGGCCTCTGCCACGCGTGGTCGTCGATGCAGACCGTGAGCTGAATGTCGGCTATTTCGATGTGCTGTGGCACCTGTGTCTCGGCCACCGGCGTCGGCGGAGGCTGAAAGTCATCCAGCGCTCCTTCGGTCAGCGGCTGGCCCCGAGGCTCGGCATCCGAGTCCGAGAAGAAGATCGCACCGAGGACAAGCAGGAGGACGACGACGGCACCAGCGCCGGCGGCCAGGACGTATGGCTTCAGCCAGAACGCCAGCCACGCCCGCCGTTTCGGCTCCCCCTGCCAGCGCGCCGCTTCCTGACGGTTCGAAACGCTGAGCTTGCTGAGGATCTGCGAGACGTGGAACTTGACCGTGTCCTGGGAGATCGCCAGCCGCGCCGAGATCGCCTCGTTGGTCAGGCCGTCGCGGATCAGCTCCAGCACCTGCCATTCGCGGGGCGTCAGGGCGTCGTCGTGAGGGGGCCGTCCACGCTTCACCCCATGAGGTTAGCAGCCGTCGCCGCGAATTAGACCACCCGCCCCGCAAATCGAACGGCCCTCGATTTCGAGGGCCGTTGTGTTTAAGTCTGCGGCGGTTGCTGCGCCGTGGG
>CAZNHI010000522.1:0-1679 GCA_964572535.1 uncultured Dehalococcoidia bacterium | reverse complement strand
CTGGCGCGCCGGGAGTCGCCGTGGCCACGCCGCCGGCCGCGTCCGGCATGGTACGCCTGGAGGGCCATCCCGGCCTGGGTGTCGCGGTCCTGACCGGTGTCATGAAACGCGGCTTCGACCCGGCGTTCTCCATGGATATGCCGAAGCCGGAAAAGGGCATCGGCCACGCCATCCTGCGCCCCTGGGAATCGATCACTGACCACAAGACGCCGGTGTTGCCCGTGCTGCTCAATTGCTACTACGCGCCCCAGCCCACGGCGAAGCGCTGCTACGAGTTTGGCAAGGCCCTGCGTGAAGCGATCGAGGATTACTCGGAGGACATCCGTGTGGCCGTCGTCGGCTCCGGCGGGCTCTGGCACACGCCGGGCGCCAAGCAGGCATACATCGATGAGGACTTCGACCGCACGTCGCTGAAGTTCCTCGAAGTCGGTGACATCAGGGGCATGGCGGAGCACTTCGACAGCTACAACATCCCGGACGGCGACGTGAGCCAGTTCGTGGGCGAGAAGGGTCGCGGCGCTACAGGTATGCCGGGCTTCGGCGGTCCCCAGGGCGGCACGCGCGAGATCTGCAACTGGATCACGGCCTCGGCCGTGGCGGATGGTCACAAGTCTACGATCGTCGATTACATCCCGGTCTACGGGTCGCCGGTGGGCGTTTCGTTCTCCTACTGCACGGACCTCTAAGTACCTGACGAGCAAACTGAAAGGGCGGGCCGAGAGGCCCGCCCTTTCTTATCCTGTCGCTGCTCGAGGGCTGATCCTGCAGCCTTCGTGCTACATTGGGCTTGCGCGCCCCGGTAGCTCAGCCGGATAGAGCGGCGGCGTCCTAAGCCGCGCGTCGGGGGTTCGAGTCCCTCCCGGGGCGCCATTAACCTCCCATCGTCCACACCACCCCACGCACAGACTGGCAGTACGGGCAGGCTGTTGCGCCGCGCGGATGCCCTCCTAAGAGGCGTATGCGGTGCGGTCGGTGACCTTCGCGTCACGGAAGGACTCCCGGCGCTCGCGGCACTTGTTGCAGGCGCCGCAGTGCCGCAGCGCGCCGTCCTGCTCCAGCGGCGCCATGCACGTCAGCGTCAGCTGCAGAGGCAGATCCCGGAAGCGCGAAATGATCTGCGACTTGTGCTGGTGTCGATACGGGGCGACGACCGTGAGCGGGTGGGCCAGGGCACTGCTCAGCAAGCGCCCGTAGTCTTCAAAGAAGGCAGGCGTGGCATCCGGGAACGGGTTGTCCTCCAGAGAGCCGATAGCGATGGTCGAAACGTCATTGAGGGCGCACCACACGGCGGTGACGCCGATCAGCAACACGTTGCGCCCCGGCAGGTAGACGGTCTCATCCGGCTCGTCGTACTCCGGAGCCTCGCCTGAAAGGCTCCAGTGGCTGCCGTAGAGACTGCGTACCGGCATCTCCAGGACCGTAAGAGGTTGTAGGTTTTCGCTCTTGACGCCGGCAAGGTAAGCGTCGAGGGCGCGTCGCTCGTTTGCTTCCCAGTGCAGGCCGGCTTCGACGTAGATAGGGAAGACGCTGTTCTCGCGGGCCAGGTCTGCCAGCAGCACGGCGCTATCGAGGCCCCCACTGGCGAGCACGGCGATGCGCTGCACTATTCGACGGGCTCGCCGCGAAAAGACGCGCGGCTGGTCGAGGTCTCCCAGACGCGGACCTCGGCGACCTGCAGG
>CAZNHI010000521.1:0-1679 GCA_964572535.1 uncultured Dehalococcoidia bacterium | reverse complement strand
ATCTCGCCCAAGGCGGCTGATTGCTCAGCGCGCAGGTCCTCGGTCTTGAGCAGGTCGAGGATCGCCAGGAAGGTGATGATCGCCTCGAAGCGCGACTTGCACTCGGCGAGGATGCGCGTGAAGGGCAGTCTGCCGGCGCGGCGCACGCTGGCGAGCAGCGACTGACGGCGCTCGGCGATGTTGAGCACCGGGCGTTGCAGGCGCTCCGGCTCCGGGACGGCGGGCAGGCGCTGCAGGGCTTTGGCCAGCGCTGCCAGCAGCTTCTTCATCGTCACCTGCTCCAGGCCGGTGGGGGCCCAGTCCGCCGGCGGCGCCGCGATGCGCGTGAAGGAGCGGTGGCCGGCCTCTTCGAGGACGCGCAGGTAGGAGGCGGCGTTCTTGAAGGCGCGGTACTCCTCCAGCTGTGCCGTGAGGTCGGTGGCGATTTCCTCCGCGGTCAGCTGGTCCTCGGCCATTTGCTCCGGCGTGCGAGGCAGCAAGGCGCACGACTTGAGGAAGAGCAGCTTGGCGCCGACGGCCACGAAATCGGCCAGGGCGCGCAGGTCGATCAGCCCGATTTCTGAGGCACCGCGCCCAGCCTCAGCACTACGCCCCTGCGCCTGCACTCGGAGCATAGCGATGTACTGGTCTGTGACCTGGATCAGCGAGACGGTGGTGATATCGAGGGCTTCGCGCTCAATCAAATGGAGCAGGAGGTCGAGGGGACCTTCGAAGACGGGCGTGGTGACAGCAAGCATCGTCATAGCGTTATAGCCTTAACGCCGCCACCTGGGGAAGAATAACCGGCAAACGGGCAAAGAGGCAAACGGGCAAAGTAGCGCAGAGTGCAGAGTAGGGATGGCAGAGGGGCGTGACGCGGGTTAAGCATCGGCAGGGCTGCCGTCGAATGAGATCACGTTGAGCAGGCGTCCCGCGGCGTCGAACTGCATGAAGTCGTCGCCGAAAATCGGGTCGTGCGCGCCGTCGTTAAAGTGCGTGCGCCAGCGGACGCGGACGTAGCCGTTGTGGGCGTCCGGCGGCCCGAACAGCACCTCGGCGCGAGGGAAGGCGCGCAGGAAGGAGTCAATCGAGCCGTTGAAGGGCTCGATGCCACGAATGACGCCCTGGGGGCTGGCGAACTCGGCGTCCGGGGAGCAGCAGGTCTGGAGCAGGAGCAGGCGTTGGGCGGCGTCGGGCGTGTTCCAGGCCAGCTGGAAGCGGCTAACGGCATCGGCGGCGTCCTCCGGGAAGGCAAACAGGGTCACCGTTCGCCGTTCGGCAGGTCGGGGCGCAGCACGGCCGCGCCGCGCAGATAGACGTGGCAGATCTGGTCCTGCGTGCGCTCCGTGTTCAGGTGCAGGAGGATGCGCAGGCACAGGCGCAGGCTGCCGGGCACGTCCATTTCCTGCAGGCACTCCAGCGCGACGTTGGTCCAGCCGAAGTGCTGTCGCGCGACCACCGCGGGGAACTCTGCGTTGAGGTCAGAGGTCAGCGTGAACCAGGCGCTGGCGACGTCCTCGGCGTGCACATCGTTGGCGCGGATCATCTCGCCCAGCAGTTCGCGGGTGGCGTCGAGGATGGCGTCGCGGGTGTTGCTCTCGACCGTTATGGCGCCGCGGATGCCCCTGACTTGCATCAGGCTGACGGCCTCACGCGGCCGGCGAGCGTTTCGACGTACTCGCGGACGGCGCTGGCTCTGT
>CAZNHI010000520.1:0-1685 GCA_964572535.1 uncultured Dehalococcoidia bacterium | reverse complement strand
CGTGCAGACCGATGCTGCGCTGCGCATTGAAACGGAGATCGCCGTCGAGCGGCTGCGCGAGACGCTCGACCGCGCCGGCGTGCAATACGCCAAGCTCGAAGTGACGAGCGAGCAGCTCAGCGGCGTCGGCACGCTGGTGGCGGTGACCAGCGAGCTGTTCGGCCTGCCGCTGGTCAAGGACACGATGCTGATCACCAGCTGGCAGCCACCGCTACGCTACGACGTAGAGCACAAAGGTCAGTTCACCGGCACGGGCGCGTTCATCCTGGAGCCGGCGCCGGGCGGCACGGTGTTTCGCTGGTTGGAAGATTTCACGCCACCGTTAGGACCGCTAGGCGAGCTGGGATTCCGGCTGATCGTCGGCCCGCACATGCGCCGCGTCTTCAGGCGCTCGCTGGACAACGCCAGGCGGCTCGCGGAGGCTGAGGAAGCCTAACGCCGGCTCAGGGTTACGTCCCCGGCTTCCACGGCGTGGCGGATGCCGTCCGGCGTTTCGATGACCAGGGTCGCATCGTCGTTCACGTCTACCGCGACGCCGCGTAGCTCCTGCCCGCCACCGGTGGCCACGACCTCGCTGCCGAGCGTGACCAGGCGCTGCTTCCAGGCCTCGAAGGGGCGGCGGCTGCCCGAGGAGGCTTCTTCGAACAGGCGCTCGAAGTGGTCGCAGAACGAGGCGAGCAGCACCTCGCGCGGCACCTCGAAGCCCAGGGCGGCCTTGACGCTGGTGGCGATGTCCGCGATCTCCGGGTACGCCGCGGGGTCGATGTTGACGTTGATGCCGACGCCCAACAGGGCGACAGCCTCGTCTTCAGGCGTGCTGGCCGTCTCGATCAGCACGCCGGCGACCTTGCGTCCGTCGATCAGGGCATCGTTGGGCCACTTGAGGTCGACTCGCAACGAGGCGCCGTGCGACGCCGCCATTGCCTCGATCGCCTCAGCGATCGCGAGCGGCGCGACGTAGCTGAGTGAGCGCATGTCGCGGTCGACGGTGCGTAGGATGACGGTGAAGTGCAGGTTGACGTCCGGCGGCGAGACCCAGGCCCGTCCTGACCGGCCGCGCCCGGCCGTCTGCATCTCGGCAAGCATCACAGCGCCGTCCTGGAAGCGCCAGCGCTGGAGCATGCTGCGCGCGTCGTCCATCGTCGATTCCGTGCTGGGGCGGTAGATGAAGCGCCGGCCTATGTAGTCGGTGTGCAGGTTCCAGGAGAAGAGAGGCTTGGAGAACAGCGGCAGAGTCTCAAACTCCATGAGGTCCATCTGCCGGCGGAAGCGTTCAAAGAAGGACTCTGACAAGCTGGTCTCCCGGGGGTTCGGGATCTCCCCGACTTTCGACGCCGTTTACGGGGTTCGCCCCGAACTTCACTACCGATTATAAGTTGACCGCCCCGGTGCTTCTTAGAAGCGCCGGGGCGGTCTGTGTTTCCGCTTACGCGGTCAGTTGCCAGGCTGATAGCCTGACGCGCCTATTAACTAGGCAGAGATACCTCGCATAGTCACTAGGCGGATGGCCAGGCTTTCAGCCTTACAACGTTGATGATCCATCCGCATCACCTCCTTTCCTGGGGCGAATTTTAGCAGGCGCAGATTCAGGTCGTCAATCTAGTAAGACTACTGATCGATAGTGTCAGGAGACCCGCGCTTTCGCCCGCCACGAAGCTCCCGCGCATGGGATAATGATTCAGTGC
>CAZNHI010000519.1:0-1698 GCA_964572535.1 uncultured Dehalococcoidia bacterium | reverse complement strand
CGAAGAAGACGTCATCGGCGAGTTGATCGACCTCTACGAAATCGCCGGACGCTAGCAATGACCACGGAAACCAGACCCGCAGACCCGGAGACGCTGACCATCGGCGTCGGTGGCATGACCTGCGCCTCCTGCGTGGCTCGAGTTGAGCGGGCGTTGAAGAAGGTCCCGGGCGTAGGCGCCGCCAACGTCAACCTGGCGACCGAAAAGGCGACTGTCTCCTACGACGCTGCCTCGGCGGAGGTCGAGGCGCTGATGAGCGCGATCGAGAACGCCGGCTACGAACCACGCCGCGAATCGCTGGTCTTCGACATCGAGGGCGCGGGCACTCCCGACCTCACGGCGCTGCAGCGCGCCTTTGCCGGCGTATCGGCGATCATCGCCGTGGACGTGAACCCGGAGGCCGGGCGCGTCAGCGTCACCTTTCCGGCGGGCGCTGTGGACGCGCGACAGCTGCGCCTCGCGGCTGCGGAGGCCGGCGTCGAACTTAAGGAGCGCGCAGCGACCGGCGCAGGCGGCGCCGAGGCCGAGCGCAGGCACGAACAGTACGAGCTGCAGCTGAAGTGGATGGTGGCGTTGCCGGTGGGCCTGCTACTCATGGCCGCGGGCTTCGAGCCGGTGTTCAACCAACTCATGCGCGTCTTCACCGTCCAGGACCTGCTAATTTCAATGTTCATCGTCGCGCTGCCGGTGCAAATCTGGGCCGGCTGGCAGTTCTACGCCATCACCTGGAAGACGGCCCGTCACGGCGCCGCGGACATGAACACCCTGATCGCGATTGGGACAACCGCCGCCTTCGTCTACAGCACGGTGGCCACCCTCTGGCCCTCATGGTTCGAAAGCGCGCACCTGGCGCACGACCACATGCTTGGCGACCGCCCGCCCGTGTACTTCGAGACAGCCGTGATCATCCTGGCGCTGATCCTGTTGGGGCGCTGGCTGGAGGCGCGCGCCAAGGGCAGCACCTCCGCCGCGATCACGCGCCTAATGGGCCTGCGCGCCAAGACTGCCCGTATCGTCCGCGACGGCCGTGAAGTCGATATCCCGGTCGAAGAGGTGCTGCCCGGCGACATCGTCGTGGTGCGTCCGGGCGAGAAGGTGCCGGTCGACGGCGTCGTGCTCGACGGGCACTCAGCCGTCGACGAGTCGATGCTAACCGGCGAGAGCCTGCCTGTCGAAAAGACAGCAGGCGACCCTGTTTACGGCGCGACGCTGAACCGCACCGGCGCGTTTCATCTGCGCGCCACCCGTGTCGGCAGCGAGACCGCGCTCGCCCAGATCGTGCGACTCGTCGAGCAAGCGCAAGGCTCGAAGGCGCCCGTGCAGCGCCTCGCCGACTACATCGCCTCGATCTTCGTCCCCGTTGTCATCTTCATCGCCGTCGTGACCTTCGCTGTCTGGGCGTTGGTTGGGCCCGAGGGCGCCGTTATCTATGCAACCCTGAACGCCGTCGCAGTGCTGGTCATCGCCTGCCCTTGCGCCCTCGGCCTCGCTACGCCGACCGCGATCATGGTGGGCACCGGCCGCGGCGCCGAGCGGGGCATCCTGATCCGCAGCGGCGAGGCGCTGGAGCTGGCCCAAAAGGTCGACACGGTGGTCTTTGACAAGACCGGCACGCTCACCGAGGGCCGCCCGCGCGTCACGGACGTCATCACCACCAGCCTGAGCGAAGCGACACTCATCCGCCTCGCCGCCGCCGCC
>CAZNHI010000518.1:0-1703 GCA_964572535.1 uncultured Dehalococcoidia bacterium | reverse complement strand
TTGGCCATGGTGAAGGTCTTACCGGAACCGGTGACGCCCAGCAACGTCTGGAAGCGGTCGCCTCGCTCGAGGCCCTCGACCAGCCGGTCGATCGCCTCCGGTTGATCGCCCTGGGCTTCATAGTCGGCTTTGACACGGAACTCAGCGGTCACGGCGAGAACGCCCTAGGGTAGGTCTGCCGATAGAGCTCACGGAGCCGTTCTACCCGTTCCACAAAACCGCGGGTCTCTGGAAACGGGATATCGGCGGGCAGCAGAGTGGTGGGACTGCCGCCCGCGGGCGAGGCGCCCCGAGCAGCAAGCCATTGCTCCACCGCCCCATGGCCGGCATTGTAGGCGGCCAGCGCTGTGGGGACGTCGGCGAACCGCTCGAGAAGGAACGCCATGTAGTAGGTACCCAGATCGAGATTCTGCGCTGGATCATGAAGGTCGGGCTTCGCCGCACCCTGCCAGTCGTCGCGAGCGGCGATCCAGTCAGCCGTAGTAGGCATCAACTGCATGAGCCCCACGGCTCCGGCACCGGACTTCGCTTCGGGGTCGAAACCGCTCTCCGCCTTCACGACCGCCGCCACCAGGTACGGATCGACGTGGTAGCGCTCGGCCGCGCCGGCGATCTCAGCCTCGTAGCGCAGCGGGTACAGGTGTTCCGCTATGCCCAAGGGCATGCGGCCCTGCAGGAACGCGCCTACCGCGGCGATGACCACTGCGACACACACCAGAGCCAGGCACGCGAGCGCGAACCCACTCCCCACTGACCCGCGTCTGCGGGCAGACGTGCGCCGGCAGACTGACGCCCGCCGGTAGACTGAGTCGACGAAACGTCGCAGCTGCTCCAGGTCGCCGTCGTTCACGTAGGCCTCGTCGGCCACAGACGTACGCCGCTCTCTGGGGAGCTGCTTGAGGTCGAAGCCTTCAAAGACCCTCCGCCTCTGCGGTTCCGTGGTCCGTCGGGCCCTTACCTCGCGCCCCGCCTCGATAGTGACGGTCAGATCGAACATCCGCTCCATGCCGGAGTCGAACAACAACGGGATCTCGAAGACCACGACGGTGGCCGATGGACAGGCGCTCAGGAAGCGCCGCATCTCGTCGGCGACCTGAGGATGGATGAAGTCTTCGAGCCAACTACGGGCACCCTCGTCGGCGAGCACGATCTCGGCGAGAGCCGAGCGATCGACGGATCCATCGTCGGCCAACACCGCCGGGCCGAACCGCGCCCGCAATGACGCACGCACGTCCGAGCGCAGGTACAGCCTGTGGACCGCCTCGTCGGCGGAGAAGACGGCGGCTCCCAGGTCGGCAAACATGCGCAGTGCGGTCGACTTTCCCGCTCCGACGCTCCCGGTGAGGCCGACAGCCACAACCTCCGGCAGACCCGCCGATAGCCGGGCCGTCTCTGCCGGTGCAGTGGATGCTGCCAGGTTGTGAGGCCCGTGCTTCATGCGCATTGATTGTACCCCGCGGCCCGGACGGAGATAGACGAGGGGGCGCCCTGCCGGACGCCCCCTCGGGTCGTGCGCATGTGGGAGAAGCCGACTACTTCTTCTCAAGAACCTCCTCGGAGACCTTCAAATCCTCCGAAGCGACGGGTTCGTCGGCAGCAGGTTCTACCACATCTTGAGCAGATTCCGCTGATTCTTCAGCAGGTTCTGCTGCTTCTTCAGCGGGTTCAGCAGCGGCCTCGGCGAGCTCAGCCACGGCCTCGGC
>CAZNHI010000517.1:0-1710 GCA_964572535.1 uncultured Dehalococcoidia bacterium | reverse complement strand
AGTTCTCATTCGGCACCCGGACTTCCAGGAGACGCAAGACAGCTCGTCCGATGGGTGATCGACCAGCCAGTTCGTGCACGGTGTAAGCGCCGGTTTACAAGTAGGCCGGTTGCCGGGATAAAAGTGGGCCACTAAGTCGGTGCCTCTCCAGTCGATCCATCTTCTGGCGTACGATCTTTCACCCGCCAGGACGGGCCCTTAAGGTAGAAGACGTCGCCGTGATGCAGGACGCGGTCTACGACGGCAGCGGCGAGGCTGACGTCCTGGACGATGCTGGCCCATTCCGTCAGGCTCTTGTTCGAGGTGATGATCGTCGGCCGTTGCTCGTAGCGGCCGGCGATCAGCTCGTAGAGGGCAGGCCCAAAGGCGGGTTCGGTGGGCAGATAGCCCAGCTCGTCCAACACCAAGACGTCACAACGCAGCAGCGGCCGCATGACGCGCTGCCGCCCGGTGCTGGTCGCGGCGCGGCCGATCTGGTTGGCCAGGCTCTGAGCCGTGATGAAGCGGGCCGTGTAGCCCAGCTGCACCAGCTTGGTCGCCACGGCGATGGCGAGCATGGTCTTGCCCAGCCCTGGGGCTCCCACCAGGGTCAAAGAACGAGCCTGCTCGACAACGGTGGGGTCGAGGTAGCGCAGGACGACTTGCCGCTTGAGGTCGGGGCGGAAGCGGAAGTCGAACTGCTCGATGCTGGCGGCGAAGGGAAAGCCAGCCTGGCGCAGCCGGCGCTGGGTCTCGGCGTTGGCTCGCGCCGTCTGCTCCTCTTCCAGCACGCCCTGGAGGAAGTCGTGGTAGCTGACCTCCTCGCGGCTGGCGCGCTCCAGCCAGGCCGGCAAGATGGCAGCCGCCTGGTGGAGGCCCAACTGTTCCAGGAGAGTGCCCGCCGTGGTCGTCATCGCCCGGCACCGGCCGCCGCCGGTTCGCGGTGGACGTAGGCTTCGTACAGGCTGAGCTGCCGGTCGATCTCCCTCTGGTCGGGGACGCCTTTGAGCACGAGGGAGAGCGGCCCGCGCTGGGAAGGCAGCCTGGTCGTCGGCTGGTGAAGCAAGGCGCTCAGGTAATCGGCTCCATAAGCGGGGACGCGCTCGGCAGCAGCCATCGCCGCTTGCAGGGCGCCCGCACCGTACGCTTCCAGCAGGGCATAGAGGCCGAGCACCTCTTGTCTCAGGTGAGCCCGTTTGCGCTGTGAGACCTGGCTCACGTAGCGCCGCGCCACCTCACCCAGGTCGAGCAGCGCCTGGCGGTAGAGCATGACCTGAGCCCGTGGCTTGGGACCGAACAGCGGCGCGAAGTGCTCGGGCGTAACCACACGGCGATGGGCGCCGTCCGCAGCGCGATCGTGGCGGGCCAGCAGGGTGGTGTCGCGCCAGATAACGACGCGCTCCCGATGCACCCGCACCGTCACCGGCGCGCTGACGTTGTTCACGGGCACGGAGTACTGGTTGCCGAGGACGGACACCAGCGACTCGCGGTTGACCTGCGCCGGCAGGAGGAAGCCGTAGTCGTGGGCGCCAGCCGGCAGCTGTCCACCCTGGGCAGCTTCTTCGGCCAGGAGAGCGTTGGGGGCAGCCCCGGTCGCGCTCGAGGTACGGGCGTTGGCCTGCAGCTGCCAGGCCGCTTCTTGCTGCGCCAGGTCGGTGTCATCGGCAAAGTCGCGCCCGCTGAGGAAGTTGCCCTTGACCCACTTCACCAGCGACTCGACCGAACCCTTCT
>CAZNHI010000516.1:0-1716 GCA_964572535.1 uncultured Dehalococcoidia bacterium | reverse complement strand
GTCCGGCGCGAGCTGCAGCACCGCGAAGCGCACGAGCGGCCCGCGTTCGAGGTCGAAAGGCTCTCCCACCTCCCGCGTGATCCAAGCCTCAGCTTCAGCCTCGCGCATGCCCTCCTCGACGTGCAAAAAGTCAATGAGAGGAATGTCAATCGCTAGCGAGGGGTGGATGAGTTGATACTGGCCGTCAGAGCGGAAAGTGGCGCGGAGCAGTTCGTGCCGTTCGACTAGCTGCCCGAGCGCCCGACGCATCGCTTCCGGATCGAACGGGCCGCGCATCTTGAGCGTCACCGATTCGTTGTAAGCGCGGGACGCGTCCGGGCCGATCTGTGCTGTGATCCAGAGCTGCCTCTGCGCGTCGGTCAGAGGGATGGAGCGCACGCCCTCGTTTTGGCCAGCGGCGCGTCCTGTGATGCCGGGCTCGGCGCGCAGATCGTCCGACGGCGGCGCGGCGGCGAAGGCGGGCGAGAGTGGCGTGTCGTCGCCCTGCGGCGGCCGGCTTTGGTATTTCTCCCGCAGCGTATTCAGGTGCCGCAGGCTCCCGAGCACCGCCTCAGTTCCGATGCCGAAGTCCACCATGCAGCCGATTTCGTTGACGCCGATGCCGAGCAGTCTTTCGACGATGGCGGCACACGACTCCGGCGTCCCGATGAGCGAGGCGGTCTGGGCGTAGCGGTTGTAACCGTTCGACAGAATGTACTCCAGGTCCTCTTCAGCCAGCCGTTCGAGGTCTAGAGGCTTGACCTTGCTTCCCTTCACCAGATTGCCCATCAGAACCAGGGACGATTTCATGTAGCGATAGAGAGGCTGACGCGCCTTCTCCCTAGCCTCATCCAGGTCGCCCAGGACGAAGGTGTGCAGCAGGAGCGTGACGTGCCCTACGGCCGGGTCGTGGCCGTGGCGTTCGAGAGTTTCTCGGTAGATCGCGATCTTTTGGGCCAACTCTTCGATAGACTGATCCTGAAGGTTGGTCAGGAGGCGCGTGCCGAGTTCACCGGCTTTGGCGAAGGTGGCTGTACTCACGCCGGTCAGCCAGATGGGCAGCCGAGGCTGCATCGGCAGCGGCGCGAGCCGGACGCTGATCTCCTTGCCGTCGCCGCTCCGCATCCGCACCGCCTCGCCGCTCCACAACTGTTGGACCACCTCGATGCCGCGATACATGTGCTCGTGACGGTTGGCGTATGCGTCGGGCGCAAACACGAAATCGTTTGGCTGCCAGCCCGAGGCGAAGGAGACGCCGACGCGACCCCGCGACAGGTTATCGACAACCGACCACTCCTCGGCCACGCGGATCGGGTTGTGCAGAGGAAGGACGACGCTGCCAGCGTGGATGCGCAGCCGGCGCGTCTCGCGCGCCAACGCCGCGGCGACGACCGACGGGTTCGGCGAGAAGCCGCCGAACGAATGGAAGTGGCGTTCGGGTATCCAGACGGCCTCGAAGCCATGCTCGTCCGCGTACTTCGCACCTTCGAACAGCAGTTCATACTTGTCGTCGCTGTACTCCGATTCGTAGTTGCCGAAATAGTAAAGGCTGAACTGCGGCACAGTGCGCGGCCCGCGCGCCTTCTCTGGCTCCACTCCGGCGCTGATGACGGACGCGGGCGATGTCGCCACGACAGCCGCTGCCGAATCTGGGCCTCCGTTATTCCCGCCCGGTTCAACAGCGGTAGCAACGGGCTCTGCGTCCACCCTCGTCTGAGCCGACAGCATGCGGCCGTC
>CAZNHI010000515.1:0-1717 GCA_964572535.1 uncultured Dehalococcoidia bacterium | reverse complement strand
GCGCTCCGCACATCCGCATCCAGCCGCACCTGCACGGTCAACCGCGTCAAAAGTCCGTCCGGAGACGCGTTTGCCCCCACAACCCCTGCCAGCACCGTAATCGACTCCACCAGCCCGGGCGCCATCTCGCGCAGCTGCAGCTCCAGCACCCTGATCTGGCTCACCCGCCGCTTGATCTCCGTCGGGCTGCCGCTCGCCACGATCTCCCCATGGTCGATCAGCGCCAGCCGCTCGCACAGCACGTCCGCCTCGAACATGTAGTGCGTCGTCAGCAGCACCGTCTTCCCCTCCGCCGCCAGCCGCGGGATGATCGAACGCACCTCCTGCGCCACCTGTGGGTCCAACCCGATCGTCGGCTCATCCATGAACACGACCTCCGGGTCCGTCAGCAGCCCCCTCGCGATGTGCAGCCTCTGCTTCATCCCGCGCGAGTACTGCTCCACCAGCGAGTCCCGCCGCTCGAACAGCCCCACCGCCTGCAGCAACTCATCCGCCCGCCGCGACGCCAGCCGAGGCTCAACGTGGTTCAGCGCCGCGAAGTACTCCAGGTTCTCCTTGCCCGTCAGCCGCCCATACAGCCCTCGGTCGCCCCCCAGCACGAAGCCGATGCGCCGCCGCACCTGCGACGTGTCCTTGACCACGTCGTAGCCCATCACCGACGCGTGGCCCGCCGTCGGCGTCAGCAGTGTCGAGAGAATGCGCACCGTCGTCGTCTTGCCCGCACCGTTAGGCCCCAGCAGCCCGAACACGCTGCCGCGCGGCACGCTCAGGTTCAGCCCCTTCAGCGCCACCGTCTCGCGCTTGCCGCCCATCAACGACCGCGACGTAAACGTCCGCTGCAGCTCCTCACAAACAATCGCGTCATCCACGGCGGCATCGTAGGCTCGCCCGAACCCTGTGTCAATCGTCAAGGACTTGTTCAATGCGAACGCTATTGGCCTGCGATCGCCTACCCCAAAACAAAAACGCACGGCCTCACGGGCCGTGCGTCGTCAGATCTACCGGAAGCTGGGGGCTAGGTCTTCGTCCCGACCCTCTCCCCGGCCTCGATGTACGCCTCTCCCAGAGACTTGTACGTGTCGGTCTTGCCGTTGTGCTTCACCTGGTACTCCAGGTTGCGGCCGTCCCCGAAGATTTCGTAAATCTCCGCCTTGCCCTTCGGCCCCTCAACCACAGCCACGGGTGCTTCAGCTGTCATGAATCGATCCTCCTGCTGGGTTCGTCTGAGGTCAGCTTGCCCCAATTCGCCTTAGTAACGAAATCTTAGAAGAATCTGCCCCTCACAGGAAGGGGCCGAACGGCCCCACCTGCACCGGCGCCCATCTTCCGTCAAGATCCGCTAGTCTAATCGCAACGGCCGCGGCTCGCCGCGTCATTACTATTGACATACTCTGATTCTTAGTATCTACTAACACACCAGACGCTTTTTAGGAGGAAATAACTATGTTCATCGCCATGAACCGCTTCCAGATCAACGCCGGCCGCGAAGCTGAATTCGAGGAGCGCTGGCGCAGCCGCGAGAGCTACCTCAACGAAGTCACCGGCTTCATTGGCTTCTCCCTGCTACGCAACTGGCTCCAGAACGACGACAAGACCACCGAATACATCTCCCACTCCACCTGGCGCTCCCGCGAAGACTTCGACAACTGGACCAAATCCGAAGCCTTCACCCGCGGCCACGCCCAGGGCAGCGTCGCCGGTGTCATCGCCGGCCACC
>CAZNHI010000514.1:0-1745 GCA_964572535.1 uncultured Dehalococcoidia bacterium | reverse complement strand
TGGACGGGGGTGCGCCACCGATTCTGGGGGCAGCGGGCGAGGACCAGAGCACGCAGCGCTCCCAGCCGAGACTCAGCATGCTGTTCCTGGGACTGGCGGCGATCCTGACCTTCTTCGGCGCTGTCGGGCTGGTGCTCTACCTCAAGCCTGGTGGCGACAGCCCGGCGCCGGCGATCTTCGTGGCGGGGCCGCTGGAGGGTTTTGAGCCAGGCACAGCCACCTACTTTGAAAGTGAGCATTTGTACGTTGTGCGCTTCAATGACGGCTCGTTAATTGCTCTCTACGACCTGGGGCCGCGCATGCAGATGTTCGTCGAGCAGGGCGCTACCGAGAAGCTCAACTGCCGGGCGCGTCAGCGTGACCTCCCGGAGGGTCTTGCCGCGCAGCCTGGAGTGAGGCTGCCTGCGGGCTTCGAGAGGACGGGCTTCAACCAGCTCTGTGCGGGTGGCGACTGGGATGCGACAGGCAAGGGTCTCTGGGGGCCGCTTAACGGCGACCTCGACCGCTTCCCGGTTAGCGTTGTCGACGGCATTGTGCACGTCGACGTGGCGAACCGGCGTTGCATGAACCCGGTGTCGGAGACGGCGCCGTGCTCGCCCACGCAGTAGAAGGGCGTTAGAAGCTGGGGGACACCCCCAGACCCACGCTAAAGGGCGAGCAGGATAGCCTGCGCGAGAGAATCGGACTTCAGATAGACTGAGCCTTGTCATGATGTTCGGCGGCAATGCGCGCAACCTCGAAGGCGAGATCGTCAAGGTGATGGACGATGCTATCGAGACGCTGCGCTGGGCGCGTTTGCACTACCACGAGCCCAAGGCCAGCGAGACGCTGCGGGAGCTGGAGGCCAAGCTGGGCTACCTGGCACAGGCGATGAGCTGGCAGGCTGACGGGGCCGAGGCGGAGGCGAACCGGGCGCTGGGCCTGGCGCAAGGACGGTCGCTACGCGAGCAGGACTCTATCCGGCAGATGTGGGAAGAGATGTGGTGGTCGCACTGAGGGTGCGAGCTGTCAGGTATCAGCAGCCAGCTATCAGTTTTCAGTAATCAGCTGACAGCCAGCACTTTCCAGGGCAAGGTTTGCCCTGCTTGAATGGGACTCAGGCAGGATGGGGGGTTTTGGCGACCTGAAGGTCCGCTACGTCGAGCTGATGGCTCGCTAGGCCCAGAACTTCCACCAGGGTTTCTTTGACGCGGGGGCTGTGTCCATGATCATGCCGTGGTCCATGGGCTGCGAGTGGTCGTACTCGGCTTCGGCCTTGAGGACGGCTGCCGGGTCCTCATCGAAGTCCAGCTTGCAGCCGCGACTGCAGAAGTAGTACGTGACGCCCTCGTGTTCGGACGAACCGGCGGCTGTCGTGGGGTCGATGTCCATGTGGCAAACGGGGTCATGTTTGGTCTCGACGATAGTCATGTTCGTCCTCTCGATTAAACGCCGTTGAGTTCGGGGAACAGGTCGAAGTACTGGTTCAGCGAGGTGAACTCGTTGAGGAAGATAAGCATACCGACAAGAGTGACGATCGCGCCCGCGCCCACTTCGAGCACGGGCAGGAAGCGACCGTAACGCCTGAGCCCGACCGTGACGCTGCCCACCGCGTAGCCCGCGACCAGGAAGGGCAGCGCCAGCCCGGCCGAGTAGGCCAGCAGCAGGTAGGCCCCCTGGTGCACCGTGGTCGATGCGCCGGCCAGCGCCAGGATCGCCCCAAGGACGGGGCCGATGCAGGGCGTCCAGGCGACGGCGAAGGAGCT
>CAZNHI010000513.1:0-1752 GCA_964572535.1 uncultured Dehalococcoidia bacterium | reverse complement strand
CTTGCGGCAGAGGGCTACGGTGAGGCGCTCTTTGTCGTCGGTGGCGTTGGGGCGCCAGCGGGCGACGGCGACTTCTTCGAGGGGTGGGTCGGTGCACCAGAGGCAGCGGGCGCCGGCCATCAGGCTCTCCCTCCGGGGTGATCGACGTGTCGTCTCTCGCGTGAGAGAGCTTCGGGCAGGATGCGGCGTTTCCCCCTCACCCTAGCCCTCTCCCTCGAGGGTGTACAGACTGGAAGCATAGCTGACAGTCGTACGGAGACATCGCTTACACCTCCAGGGGATGAGGGGACCGAAGGTCCACTCGACCGACGCGCTGCTTGCAGTAGTAGACGTCCCATACGCCCTCCTCAGCCGCCCGCAGGGCGACGGCATCGCCGGCGAAGGCGCGGCCGATGCGAATTGTCTTGCCGTGGAAGCTGATCTCGCCCGTGCCCTGGACCTTTCGTACCTGGTCGTCCGGGCCATACTCGACCGCGGGCAAACAGCCGGGCAGCGGCCTCGGGCTGGTCGCGTAGCGGGCTGCCGGCACGCGATAGGCGATGGCTTGGTGGGGGCGTTCGCGGTTGTAGACGTCACGCCAGGCATCGAGCGCGAGCTGGACATCGTCGAGGCCGGACCATGTCCGGGAGCGCAGCACTTCGAGGCCGAGGGAGCGATGGAAGCGCTCGTCCTTGCCGCGAGTCTGGGGATGGTAGGGCCGGCCGTGGCTGACGTAGACCCCGAGGCGCATCAGCCAGGCGGTGAGCCGCGTGTGCGGCTGCCGGCTATAGCCGCTGCCCCAGGGCGGCCCGTTGTCGACGAGGATCGCCTCCGGCAGGCCGTAGGCGCCCAGGACGGATACGAGCTGCGCCTGCACCGTCTCCCGCCGCTGGTCTGGGCAGGCCTGCAGGCAGAGGTTGAAGCGCGAGTGGTCGTCGAGGACGGTCAGCGTGTAGCAGCGCCCGGCAGACAAGGCAAAGTCGCCCTTGAAGTCCATCTGCCACATCTCGTTCGGCCTCGCCGCCTCGAAGCGCTGCCAGTCTCGCCGCAGCCTGCGGTCCGCAGCCAAGAGGCCGTTACGGGCGAGGATGTCGGTGATCGCCGACGGGGAGGGCACGCCCGGCACACCCAGGGCGATCAGGCGATGGTGGAGCTTGCGGCCGCCCCAGGCCGGATGGTGCCGGCGCAGCTCACAGACTTGCTCTTCCATCTCTACGGGCGTCCGCCGCGGCGAGGCCAGCGGCCTGCGGCTGTGGTCCTCGAGGCCAGCATCGCCATCGGCTTTGTAGCGTGCCAGCCACTTGTAGGCGCTCTGACGGCTTACGCCGAAGCGCCGGCAGATCTCGGTCACGCTACCCTCCTCTCCTTCCACCGCCCGCACCAGCTCTCCGCGCTCAGCAACCACAGTCGATACCCGCCAGGTCATAAACACTCCCGTCGACTCCCGCCAACTGAAGTGTCAACCATGTCTCCGCACGTTTGTCAGCCATGTATGGCGTCCGTACATCCCAGAGGGCAAGGGGATCACGTTTGTCTGGGAGACTTGCGCCGTCGCGACAGGCCGTTCGCTGGATCAAGGGTGGATCGCGTACAGGAGGCCATGCTGCCGGTTCCGAGCGTGAGGGGAGAATTTGCGCCTTGTTCGACCACGGTCCGCTGGGCGGACGCTGCGTGGTCAGACGCGGGCCAGATCCTCAGGCGCCGGCGAGCGTCTTCGCCGGCTGAGCCCTCTTTCGCGCCAGATCCACCAGGAGCTTCGGCTCGCAGTCGTCC
>CAZNHI010000512.1:0-1759 GCA_964572535.1 uncultured Dehalococcoidia bacterium | reverse complement strand
CATCGCGAGCTGGCCCTCCAGCTGCGACAGCATGGTCACGGCCTGCAAGGCCTGGCCACCTACGTGCGCTGCAGCCTGCACGCGCGTGGCGCCCAACTGAGCCTGACCCTCGATACGGGCCACGCCCAGGCTGGTGGAACGGTTCAGGTTGGCCAGCTGTCGGCCGAGGGTCCTGTCGTCGCGGCGTTCGAGGAAGCCGTCGAGACCAGAGGACGGGACGATGTTGCTCACGAGGGGATCTCCTGGTGGGGGCGGGAAGCGGCCTGACCGCGGGGGCAGAGCACGGGCTCGACCGCGTTGCCGTAGTCATCGACCAGGGGGCGGGGACGCCGCCACGCCAGCGGTGGCGAAGAAGCGGCCGCTCCCTTCGGGGTGGACTTGATGTCGTGGGGGGTGGACATGGGTGGGTTCTCCAGTTCGGGAATGACAAAGCAGGCTGCAGATGGGCAGCCGACGGTAGACAGGCGATGCACTATGCGGGGTAGTCGTAGCCTGTAGGTCTGTACTGCCGAGGAGGCGGCCGAAGGATTGACAGCCTTGACGAGAAACTCGGCGCACGTCTTCAGCGCCCTAATTGGGTCTATACCATTCCGGCGGATCGATAGTTTCTGGATCAACGCCGTACTCATCAATCAGCTTCTGACGAAGAGCCGGCAGATCGCGTGTTATGTCTGGACCCGAGCGCCGAGGGAGGCCCGTCGTCCGCTCTAACTCGTCATCGAGCTCGTAATCGGGCTCGATGTAGCCAGCGCGCAGCGCCTTCTCATGAAAGTAGCAACCGACATAGAGTGAGCGGAAGAACTCCATGTCTTCAGGTGAGCCTGGCTCGTATGGCTGATACTCGTCTTCTTCGGACACCGTATGGGTAACTCTTTTATCCATACGAGTATCACAATGTTCAGGCGACAAGTCAAGCTTGAATCTATTCGTAGAGATCGCGAAGGGCGGTGAGTCCACGCATCTTGTGCGTTGCCACGGTCACACCGGCAATCCCAAGTCCATGAGCGATAGCCTCATTGGTCAATCCGCCTATGACCGAAAGGTACAAGACCTGTCGCTGCCTCAGGGGCAGACGGGCAATCAGATCGGCCACGGTCGACTCCTGAAGCGACCAATCATCGCTGGCCGGCACGTTTTCCCAGTCAATTGCATCTTGCGCAAAAATCTGTGGCATCGACTTCAAGGCCAGTGGTGCTATGGGACAGGCGGGCTGGCGCTGTCGAGGCACTTGCTGTCGCCCCTCGGCTCGCCAGATCCTCCTAACCATGCACTTGTGGCTCTGCAGGCAGTTGGCCTCCTGCTCACCTTCAGTGAGGTGCTGCCAGTCGGACCAGTGTCTCCATGAATCCCATACCGTCATTTGGGCGGCATCCTCAGCATCGGCCCGGTTCAGGCCCAGGTAGCTCCCCTGCCTCATGAGCCGGGGGCGAATGCTGCATACGAATGATGTGTAGTCTCTAGCCATCTCCTCGTTCCTTGTGAGTCGCGTGCTAATGGACGCAACTGATCAAGGAACGGGACGCCAGGAACAAGAAGTACAAACGCAGCGCTTGGATAGAAGTAACAATTAGTAGCAGATAGGAACGTGGCGACCGAACCACAATGGACCGTAGAGGTCAATTGAGTGGCTAGTTGAAAAAACGGCAAGAAGGAGAGAAGGATCGCCACGAACTCAACGGCCGAATAGTTATGTACGTCCTCAACCTCGGCCGCAGAAGCTGACGGTATGAGCATCACTGCGAGAAAGGCCAGGCAAGTC
>CAZNHI010000511.1:0-1762 GCA_964572535.1 uncultured Dehalococcoidia bacterium | reverse complement strand
GTCCCGCACCGCCGGCCCATACGGCCACGCCCAGGATAAGTCGGCGCTTCTGGCTGGCGTCGTCAGCGCGAAGGGAAGGGGGAACGTTAGCAGCCTCTGTGTTCACCGATTCTTACTCCTGGCAATGATGGCCCCTCGCTGAATGGCCTGGTCGCTGACATTGGTCCAACCGCTCCTACTGACACGAGTCAGGGCCCGTGCTCAGATTTTGGAACCTTTCGGGGGATTCCCAGGAAGAAGTCGACGCGGTCACTGGCCATTGCTCCAACAACCCACCGCCGTTTACTTGTCCGGGTAGGCTTTGCATTCGGTTAGTTTTCAAGGATGCGCTCTTTGCCTTTGATTTCCGCTAGCGTCATCGGCCTACTCGTATCGACGGCCGCTAGGTTGTCCAACGTCGCATGGCCGATGTCGCATTGCCGAGCCCGGCCAGGACCCAGACGATCGTTCGGGAGCTTGTCCATTGGAGGCGGAGCAACCAGCGGGTTTGCAACCTGAGCGATCGGCCAACCATAGCGGCGCGTACTGCGGCAACAATCCGACCAAGGTCCAATGCGGCGTGACCGTTGGCGGTTCTGAGTTCGGGCCTCCCTTGCCTTCATAGGCAGCGGGCGAGCGCAAGAGCACCCTACAAGTCGACGCCAGATGGAAAAGATGGGGCAGGCAACAGGCCGTGAAGGGAGTCGAACCGCCAATGGCAAGGTGGTTTTATTCGAGCCAGGGCTGCACGGTCGCGCTCACCCCTGCTCGACGCAGATGCATGCTCCAGTAAATGCTGAGCGGCTCCATCAGAACCGCCAGGCTCCCACAGCCACAGTGCGTTGGCGTCATGCACGTCGAAGACGTCGATAATCTCGTACCCCAGTCGCGCGTGCAGGTGCTCGAACAGCGTGATCCCGACTCCTGGCCCAGTACGCGAGATCCTGCCTGCTGTCGTCCACTGATCGTATGCTCTAAGCGTTGACCTTTATATCGCAGAAGTAGTGAACCCACCTTTGCGAATAACTCGATCGGGCCGAGCGGCACAGTGCCGATCAAATATGGCGCAACTCCATTGATTTTTGCTTCGACTCGCAAACTGTTGACCGTATCGTGGGCGCACGCCGTGAAGCCATAACATCACGGGCTGCGGACGCCCGCGATGTGACCCGCGAGACGTAGGAGCGACCTGACACCTGCCGTTAGTCCGGAACGGGGGTAGAGTTTGCTTCACGGGGAGCAGACGATGAAATCCAAGAGGTTTTCCGAAGAACAAATCATTGCGGTCCTGAAGGAATCCGAGGCTGGCGCAAAGACGAAGGAGCTATGCCGGCGCCATGGGATCTCCGAGCCGACGTTCTACAACTGGAAGGCGAAGTACGCCGGGATGACGGTCTCGGAAGCACGTCGGCTGAAGGAACTCGAGGCGGAGAACGGCAAGCTCAAACGGTTGCTGGCGGATGCAGAACTGGACAAAGCGGCGTTGAAGGATCTTCTGGGCCGGAAATGGTGAGCCCGCAGGTGAAGCGCGAAGCGGTGCAGGTGCTCATGGCAGAGCGCCGCTTCGGTGTGACACGCGCGTGCGGGCTGGTGCAGATCTCGCGCTCGTTGTACCGCTATCGATCGCGGCGGCCACAGTGGAGAGCGGATCGGCCCGTTCGAACGCAAGCCACTGCCGAAACCGCTGGCAGCAAATCTCAGTTGGTCGATGGACTTCGTCAGTGACGGGCTGGCCGATGGACGAAGGTTGCGCTGCCTGGCCATCGTGGATGACTGCACCTGC
>CAZNHI010000510.1:0-1767 GCA_964572535.1 uncultured Dehalococcoidia bacterium | reverse complement strand
TCAGAGCCGGCGCCCGCGGTTGAAGCTGTCGGCGCACAATCGCCGGCGCCCGCGATCAACATCGAGCCGCGTGGTGAGCCGTCGCAGGAACCCACGGTGCAGCCGACGCCCCAGCCCACCGCCTCGCCGAAGCGCGCGATTGTGCCGCCTGGCGTGACGCCGCTACCTACGGCAGCCGCGACGAGCAAACCGGCCGTCGTCTCGCAGCCGCCCGCGGCGTTGGTGAGCGTGGAACGCATAGAGAACGTAAACCTCACGTTCTACGACTGCCTGGAGCAGGGCTTCTGCGGCGCCATGAAGTCTGGCACAAAGGTCTACGAAGGAGCCGCCGCCTGCAGCTGGAATCTGCCTGAGGGCACCCGTTTCCGGATTGTCGGCGACCCCACGACGCGGATTTACGTGTGCGAGGACCGCGGCCTCCTGGACGACACCTGGGTGGACATCTTCTTCCACGACCCCGAAGACGGCTGGGACTGGCAAGAAGCCGTCGGCCGCCACGGGACGATCGAGATCGTCGAGCTGCCCTAAGCACGTCTGCTAGCATGGCGCTGCCCCGCGAAACGACCGGCAGGAGACAGCACATGCACAGCCGCGAAGAGCTAATCGGCTTCGTTTGGACGTTCCTCGACGCGCTGGGCAACAACGACGCCTCGCGCCTGCAGGTTGCGCCCGGCGTGCGCTACACGGAGAACTGCCAGGAGCTGGCGCTGGGCAAGGGCGTCTGGGCCACGGCAACGCCGCACACCCCAGAAAAGCTGTTCACGGTGTTCGCGGAGCCGGAGAAGGGCCAGGTGGGCTACTTCGGAGTCGTGCGCGAGAACGAGAAGCCATCGTTGATCTCGGTGCGTCTCCAGGTTGAAGACGGGCTGGTACGCGAGATCGAAGTGCTGGTGGCGCGCAGCCCAGAGGAGTCGGGGCACCCGCGGGTGTTCGCGTCGGAGAACATGACCGAGCCGCGCGGCGTATTCGACGAGGTGCTGCCGCCAGAGCAGCGCTGCCCCCGCGACGAGATGCTGCGGATCACGAACCTCTATTTCGACGGCATCGTCGCGGGCAAGGGCGAGATGATCCCGGTTTTGGACGAGTGCCGCCGCATCGAGAACGGGGTGCAGACGGTGCTCAACCTGGCGCGCGGCACGCCCACCGGTGCGCTGGGCGTCGCAGCGCAGGTGAACACCGGCGTGTTTCGCGACATCGAGGCGGCGCGCGACCGCCGCTTCCCGATCGTCGACGAAGAGCGAGGGTTGGTCTTCGTGATCTTCCTCTTCGACCACCCTGGTCCGGTGACGAACTCAGGGTTTGTGTCGCGGTACAGCCAGCCCAACAGCATGATGGTGGCGGAGCTATTTCAGATCAGAAACCGCAAGCTCTACCAGATTGAGGCCGTGCTGAACGTGTTTCCCTACGGGACGAAGCCGGGCTGGGACTAGGACTAGCGGACGTCTGCCGCGCAAAGTCAACGGGCGTCCCTCCGAGGAGAGACGCCCGTCTAGCCAGCAGGACTGTAAGCCGAGTTCTGTAATCCCTCCCTCTCGGAAAGGATGGCGGCCATCCATCTGGGACCCCGATTGCTCGAGGCCTCTTGCGACCAACCCGAGGGCGGGCACGGGCCCCTGTTGCCCTCCTATTTGGTCTTGCTCCGGGTGGGGTTTGCCCAGCCGGACGGTCACCCGCCCGCTGGTGCGCTCTTACCGCACCGTTTCACCCTTACTGGGTTGTTGGGCCCGGGAGACACCTTAAGAGCCCCTTTAGCGGGGGCTCCGGGGG
>CAZNHI010000509.1:0-1780 GCA_964572535.1 uncultured Dehalococcoidia bacterium | reverse complement strand
CACCTGCGACTCGAAGGTGGCGCGACGTGAGCGAGAACGGCCTGCAGCCACCGCAGCGCGTCGGCGTGACGTTCAACCCGCAAATCACGGGCGCGCGCGAACTGGCGCTGTATCTGCGGGACGACATCCGGGCCCGTAACGTCGAGGTGTTGCTGGACGAGCAGGACGACGGCGTCAACCTCGGCGGCTGCGACCTCGTGATCTGCGTGGGCGGCGACGGTAGTGTCTTGCGCACGTCGCATCGGATCATGGCAAGCGAGGCGCCGATCCTCGGCGTGAACATGGGGCGCCTGGGCTTCCTCACGGAGCTGGACGGCAGCCAGGTGCGCGACCGTCTCGACGACATCCTGAGCGGCAGGGGTCGTATCGAGGAGCGCGCGATGCTCAAGGCCGACGTGAGCGGGCGTGTCTTTCACGGCCTTAACGAGGCAGTGGTGGGCCGCGCGACGCTGAGCCGCGCCATCCAGCTGGCCGTTGACGTGGACGGGATACGCATTGCGGATTATCGCTGCGATGGCGTCATCGTCTCGACGGCCACGGGCAGCACGGCGTATGCAGTCTCCGTGGGCGGGCCGATCCTGTACCCGGAGTCGACCGACCTGGTGATCGTGCCGGTGGCGCCGCACCTCTCCGCGGAGCACGCGGTGCTGGTGCCGGGCAACGAGAGGGTACGCATCACGCTGGAGCCGAACCAGGAGGCTGTGCTCAGCGTGGACGGGCAGGCTGACCATCAGCTGCACGAGGGCGATTCGGTGCAGGTGAGCCTGAGCGAGCACAAGGCGCGCTTCTTGCGTTTCAAGCCCCGTAGCGACTTCTACCTGCGTATGGCGGCGCAGCTGGGCTGGCACCGTCCGGGCGGGAACGCACAGCCGTTACCGGGAGTTGAAGATGGGGGCCCTGGTGTGGAAGAAGGGGGCCGTGGTGTGGAACATGGGGGCTCCGCCCCCAAACCCCCGCTAAAGGGGCGCAAGGGACGCCTTTGAGGTATGGCTGACGTAAAAGCGGTAAAGGCCGAGATACATGACGCTAAGGCCCAAGGCATTGAAGATGGGGGGCCTGATGTGGAAGATGGGGGCTCTGCCCCCAAGCCCCCGCTAAAGGGGCGCAAGAGGCGCTGGATAGGGATGTCTGACGCAAAAGCAGTGAAGGCCGAGATAAGCGACGCTAAGGCGATACATGACCTAATCAACCTGTACGCCCAGCGAGGCGATATGCTGCCGCGGACGATGGGCGAGGTCTACGAGAACCTGCGTGACTTCTACGTCGTGCACGAGGAGGGGCAGCTGGTAGGCTGCGTGGCGTTGCACATCGTCTGGTCCGACCTGGCGGAGGTGAAGTCGCTGGCGGTGTCAGAGTCGGTGCAGGCGCGGGGGCTGGGCTCGCTGCTGGTCAACGCGACGACCGAAGAGGCGCACAACATCGGCCTGGAGAGGGTGTTCGCGCTGACTTACCGGCCGGCGTTCTTCGAGCGCCTGGGCTTCGTGCAGGCGGACGTGATGACGCTGCCGCGTAAGGTGTGGAACGAGTGCTATCGCTGCCCCAAGTTCCCCAGCTGCAACGAGATCGCGCTGGTGAGGGAGCTGGGGCCGGTCTAGAAAGGGAGAGGAACATGGAACCAGGAACACGGAACAAGGGGAAGCCAGGCACCTGCCTTGTTGCTAATTGCTTGGTCCATGTTGCGGGCGAGGCGCTGTGAGTTCGCACCCGCACAAGCCGTTTCCCATCCTGATCGGCCAGCAAATCGTGCACCAGGGCCGCGTGATCGAGGAGCGCGTGGATG
>CAZNHI010000508.1:0-1781 GCA_964572535.1 uncultured Dehalococcoidia bacterium | reverse complement strand
GAAGGGACGCCGTTGAGCGCCGCCTTCATGCCGGAGGTGCCGGAGGCCTCCAGGGGCTTCTGGGGGTTGTTGAGCCAGACGTCCACGCCGGAGCAGAGCAGCTTGGCGAGCCCCATATCGTGCTCTTCCAGGTAGACGACGGGGATTTCGTCGCGCAGGCTGTCGCGGGCGGCGATGACACGCTTGATCAGGTCCTTGGCGGGCGCGTCATGCGGGTGGGCCTTGCCGGCGTAGATGAACTGCAGAGGGCCGGCCTGGCGTGCGATGTTGCGCAGATTATCGGGCTCGCTGAAAACGAGGTCGGCGCGCTTGTAGGCGGCGGCGCGCCTGGCGAAGCCGATGGTCATGACGGAGGGGTCCAGCCGGACGCCTGTGCGGTTCTCTACCTCCGCGAACAGGTGCCGCTTTGCGCGCTGATGCGCCTCCAGGACGTCATCGACCCGGAGGTTCAGGGCCTGGCGCAGATAGTGATTGTCGAAGCGCCAGTTGGGGATCTCGCGCTCGAAAAGCTCTGCGAAGGGCTCGGAGACCCAGTTGCCGGCGTGGACACCGTTGGTGATCGCCTCGATCTTGTGGCCGGGATAGAGGGCCTGGGCGACTTCGCCGTGGCGGCGAGCGACGCCGTTGACGTAGCGCGAGAAGAAGAGGCCGAGCAGCGTCATGTTGAGCAGCTCGCCGTCGCGGCAGGGCAGGCGCTCGACGGTGGCGGCCATGGCCTCGCCGAGGACGCCGCGCACCAGCTCCAGCGGGAAGCGGTCGTGACCGGCCGGGACGGGTGTGTGGGTTGTGAAGACGCAACGGCCGCGCACGGAGGCGATGTCGCCCTCAGAAGGCGCGGGTGCGCCGCCCTTGGCCTCATCCAGGAGGGCGAGCGTGAGCAGGGCGCTGTGGCCCTCGTTCATGTGATAGGTCTCGATGGAGTCGTATCCCAGAGCGCGCAGCATGGCAACGCCACCGATACCCAGGATGGCCTCCTGGCGCAAGCGGTAGCGTTGATCGCCGCCGTAGAGTTGGCCGGTGAGGGCGCGGTCTTCGGGGTCGTTATCCGGTAGGTCAGCGTCGAGGAAGTAGAGCGGCACTTCGAACGCACCCGCGCCCACAACTCGGTAGAGCCAGGCGCGTAGCCGTACTTCGCGGCCTTCGAGAGGCAGCGTGACTGTGCCGGCAACGGGTTCCAGGAACTGAGCTGGATCCCACTGCGGGGGTGACTCTGTCTGGGTGCCGTCTGCGGCAAGGTGCTGGCGAAAGAAGCCCTGGCGGTGCAGCAGCGTGACGGCGACGATGGGCGCACCAAGGTCGGCGGCGGCGCGCAGGGTATCGCCGGAGAGGACACCGAGGCCGCCGCTGTAGGTCGGCATTTCAGTGCGGAGGCCGACCTCCATAGTGAAGTAGGCGATCTTGCGGGTAGAGGGCATAAGACGGGGCCTCAATCTGACCGGCTGGTATTCGCGTCTAAAGGGAATACTCGGCTGAGATCGGTGCGGGCGTCAACCGTGCTGCGTGAAGGTTTGGCGTCGTGTTCAGACGACGTTGGGCAACGGCCACTTGAGTTCGCAGCTGAGGCAGCGAGCCTGGATCAAGGTACCTTCGGACCAGTAACTGATGGTGAAGAATTCGTGGCAGCGGGGGCATTGCTGGTCGCCGAGGCGCACTTCGTGGTGCTTCTGGGGCTGCGAGGGAGTCTGAGGGGAGGTCATCTCGCCTCAGTATAGCAGCGGACCAGGGCTGGCCCGCGCGACGCCGGGCCTGGGGCCCGGCGCGGGGTGTGCGCGTTAGGCGTC
>CAZNHI010000507.1:0-1789 GCA_964572535.1 uncultured Dehalococcoidia bacterium | reverse complement strand
ACCCGATAGGGCGAGCAGCTTACGTAGTCCAGCGCCTCTCGATGGCAGAACTCGACGGACGACGGGTCGCCGCCGTGCTCGCCGCAGATGCCGATTTTGAGGCCGCTCTTTACACCGCGCCCCTTGCCGATGCCCAGCCGCATCAGCGCACCGACGCCCTCCTGGTCCAACCGCACGAACGGGTCTATTTCGATCACGCCCTGCTCAACGTAGGACGGCAGGAAGTGCGCCGAGTCGTCGCGCGAGATGCCGTACGTCGTCTGGGTCAGGTCGTTGGTGCCGAACGAGAAGAAATCGGCGTACTGCGCGATTTCGTCCGCGACCACGCACGCGCGCGGCAGCTCGATCATCGTCCCGACGCTGTACTCAACCTCGATGCCCTTCTCAGCCAGCACGGCGTCCGCCGTCGCCACCGTCAGGCGCCGCATCCGCTTCAGCTCCTCCACGATGCCGACGATCGGGATCATGATCTCCGGGATCGCCTTCACGCCCTCCGCGGTCACGTTGCAGGCCGCCTCCATGATCGCGCGCACCTGCGTCTCGTAGACCTCCGGGTAGGTGACGCCCAGGCGGCAGCCACGGTGCCCCAGCATCGGGTTGAACTCGGCCAGCTCCTGGTTGCGCACCGCCACCGCGCCGGGTGAGACGCCCAGCGCCTCGGCCACTTCCCGTATCTCCTCGTCTGTGTGCGGCAGGAACTCGTGCAGCGGCGGGTCCAGCAGGCGGATCGTCACCGGCAGCCCGTCCATCGCCCGGAAGATGCCCTCGAAGTCCGAGCGCTGCATCGGCAGGATCTTCGCCAGCGCCGCGCGCCGGCCCTCTTCGTTCTCAGCCAGGATCATCTCCCTCACCGCCAGGATGCGCTCCGGGTCGAAGAACATGTGCTCCGTCCGGCACAGGCCGATGCCCTCAGCGCCGAACTTGCGCGCTACCTCAGCGTCGAAGGGTGTGTCAGCGTTGGTGCGTACCTTCAGCCGCCGCGCCTGGTCGACCCAGACCATCAGCGTCTCAAAGTCCTGATCCAACTGCCCCTCGACCACAGGCACCGCGCCCAGCATCACCTCGCCCGTGCCGCCGTCGATGCTGATCACGTCGCCCTCGTGGACCACGATCTCACTGTCGCCCCCGCGGACGCGAAACAGCCCCTTGCCGTAGTCGATCTGCAGCGCGCCGCAGCCCGCGACGCAGCAACGCCCCATGCCGCGCGCCACCACCGCCGCGTGCGAGGTCATGCCGCCGCGGGCCGTAAGGATGCCCTGCGCCGCCTTCATGCCGTGAATGTCCTCCGGCGAAGTCTCGATGCGGACCAGGATCACCTTCTCGCCCGTCTCTTCCATCCTCACAGCGTCGTCGGCGCTGAACACAACGCGTCCTACCGCCGCGCCCGGAGACGCCGCCAACCCCACGGCGACTGCCTCGCGCGGCGCAGAGGTGTCGAAGGTCGGGTGCAGCAACTCGTCCAGCTTGTCCGGCTCGATGCGCAGCACAGCTTCTTCCTTCGACAGCAGCCCTTCCTCCACCATCTCCACCGCAATTTTGACCATGGCATGGGCGGTGCGCTTGCCGCTGCGGGTCTGCAGCAGCCAGAGCTTGCGCTGCTGGATCGTGAACTCAATGTCCTGCATGTCGCGGTAGTGCTGCTCCAGCGACTCGTAGACGCGCTCCAGCTCCGCGTACGCCTCCGGCATCAGCTCTTCCAGCGCCACCTGGCCTGGCTGTTTCGCGGCGATCGTCACCGGCTGCGGCGTGCGGATGCCCGCGACCACGTCTTCGCCCTGGGCGTTCACCA
>CAZNHI010000506.1:0-1790 GCA_964572535.1 uncultured Dehalococcoidia bacterium | reverse complement strand
CAGAAAGTATAATGACGCTCGTGTCTGAATTAGAGGAGGGTGAATGTCTTCCGTCGTAAAAAAGCGGCGCAAGAAGATCCGCAAGCACAAGTACCGCAAAATGCGAAAGAAGACCAGATGGGCGCGCATGCACAAGTAGCAGCCCTGATGTCGCCGTCCGCGCCTCGCGCGGGCGGCGACATCTTTTCCTAACGTGGCCGCGGTCACGCTGCAACTGCGACAGGAGGACGCGAAGCTCGTCTTCCTTGCAGTTGCTTATCATCTCGGCCGCCCCGGCTCAGAACTCGATCCCATAACCAAGCAGACTGTCGAGCACGGCCTCGCCGAAGTGGCGGCCTCGCTGCAGCCCCAGCTGCGTCTGGCAGTTTCAGCGATCGAGCTGCGCCCCAACCAGGCCCAGCGGCTGCTCTCCGCCATGCTTGGCTCGATAACGGAGCTCAAGGCCTACGCCATGCTCGGAGCCGGCTCGCTGGAGTCCGGGACCGGGCACCGCAGCACCGTCCCTGGCTTCGATAGCTCACTGCGCCACCTCTTCTCCGAGATCGAAGCAGACCCGGAAGCGCCGCTGGCGATCGCGGAGCAAATGCTCCTGCTGCGCCGCCGTATTGACGAAGAGACCGCGGGCCTCGCTGACGAGCCTGAAGCGGCCGAAACCACGCAGAAACGCAAAGGTTGGTGGCCCTTCGGACGATAAGCAGGAGTCGCAAGGTTACGCGTGAGTGAAATCGCTGTGACTGGCCAGGTGCATGGGACGGGAATGGCTTCCCTCTAGCCCAAAAGCCGTTCTAGAATTAGCGGCAGTGGGGACAGAGAACAAAAGGAGATAATCCGTGACCTACGTAATCACCGATGCCTGTATCGGTACCAAGGACCGCTCTTGCGTTGACGTTTGTCCGGTCGACTGCATCCACCCGACCGCGTCCGAAGACGACACCGACGACATCATGCTCTACATCGACCCCGATGAGTGCATCGATTGCGGCGCCTGCGAGCCCGCCTGCCCGGTGACCGCGATCTTCGCCGAGGACGACGTGCCGGCCAACATGAAGCCCTACACAGAGATCAACGGGCTCTGGTACAAAGACAAGAGCGCCGCCCGTGCCAAGGTCAAGGAACTCAATCCCTAACACCAACCTCAGACAAGGAAAATGAAGAGGCGGCCTCACGGGGCCGCCTCTTTCACGTTTGCCACTCAGTCAGAATAAGGAGAGTGCCCTGAAAGGACGCCCTGGTGTAAGGGGATTCACCGAGGTACTCCGAAATGGCCAGCGCTGAGGCCGTGTGGCCTAAGCTCCCAGCTTCTCCCGCAGCGCCGGCACCAGCTCTTCGATACGCACCCGCGTCTGCTCCATACTGTCGCGCTCGCGGATCGTCACCGCGTTGTCTTCCAGCGAATCGAAGTCAACCGTCACGCACAGCGGCGTGCCGATCTCGTCCTGGCGCCGGTAACGACGCCCGATCGACTGCGCGTCGTCGAACTGCGTCATGAAGTGCGGGCGTAGCGCCTTGTGCACCTCGCGAGCCAGGGGCGTCAGCTTCTCGTTGCGTGATAGGGGCAGCACCGCCACCTTGATCGGCGCCATCGAAGGGTGCAGCGCCAGGTAGACGCGCTTCTCGCCCTTAACCTCTTCTTCCCGGTAGCCGTCGTAGAGCAGCACCAGGAACGTCCGGTCCACGCCCAGCGCCGGCTCGATCACGTACGGCACGATGTGCTCGTTCGATTCCTCGTCGAAGTAGGTCAGGTTCTTGCCGCTGTGCAGCGCGTGCTGCTTCAGGTCGAAGTCCGTCCG
>CAZNHI010000505.1:0-1795 GCA_964572535.1 uncultured Dehalococcoidia bacterium | reverse complement strand
GCGCACCGGCGTGGGGTTCAGCGTGTCGCAACCGAAGAGGTAGACCTCCTTCAGGTCCGCGAACAGGCCCGGGCACGACTCGCTGCAGGCGACCCGCTCCATCTCGTCCACGGGCAGCGTCTCGTTCACCTGGTGGTGCGAGGAGTAGAACTCGGTTCCCGCAAAATGGCCCGAGACCAGCAGCACGTCGCAGCGCGTCGCCTTTCGGCACGCGGCGCCGAGCCAGTCGGTGCGGCCGCGCTCGACCAGCTCCACGAAATCGAAGCGGTCCGCGGGCAGGTGCTCGCGGAATACCTCGCGCTCGTCGGGCGAGTTGACGGTGATCGTGCAGACGGTCTGCTTCTGCGCATGGGCCGAGGTGCAGGCCAGCAGCGCCGCGAGCAGGATGCGGGCCTTCATCTTTTCTTGTCCCTGGGTGAAGCGGATGCAGCGGGAATCCTAGCAGGCCCAGGGGGAAAAGGCTGTAGTCCGAAAGTGCAGGCGACCGGGCGGCGGCATCAAGCAGGGTTGACGCTTACTCCTCGGGGCCCTTCTCCGGGACCGATTGCAGCCGCCGCGTGCCGCCCTCCACCGCGCGCAGCTCGATGATCTCCGCCTCCTGGGAGGTCGCGCCGAGCTCCTTGAACTTGCGCGCCGACACCAGCACGCGGCTCTCGAAGGACGCGATCGCCGAGTTGTAGCTGTCCGTCGCCGTCCCGAGGGATTTTCCCAGGCGCGCCAGGTGGTCGGCCATCACGGCGAGCCGCGCGTGCAGCTCCTGGCCGAGCTGGCTGATCTCGCGCGCATTGTCCGCGATCGCCTCCTGGCGCCACCCATAGGAGGCCGCCTTGAGCAGCGCCATGAGCGAAGCGGGTGACGCGATGATCACGTTCTGGCCGAAGCCGCTGTCGAGCAGATCCGGATCCGCCTCGAGCGCGGCGCTGTAGAACGCTTCGCCGGGGATGAACATCACCACCACTTCCGGGGTCGGCTGGAACTGCTCCCAGTAGGATTTCCGGGCGAGCGCCTCGAGGTGGCGGCGCATGAGCTGGGCGTGCAGCAGGATCTTCACCTTGCGCAGCTCGTCGGTTGTCGCCTCGTGCGCCTCCATGTACGCCGTGATCGGCGCCTTGGAATCGACCACGATCTGGCGGCCTCCGGGCAGCTTCACGATCAGGTCAGGGCGGAGCTTGCCGTCGTCGCCGTCCGCCGATTGCTGCTCGACGAAATCGCAATGCAGCATCATGCCGGCCATTTCCACCACGCGGCGCAGCTGGATCTCGCCCCAGCGGCCGCGCACGTGCGGCTGGCGCAGCGCCTTCACCAGGTTGCTGGTCTCGTCGCGAAGCTGCGTCTGCACCTCGGCCATCTGGCTGAACTGCTGGCGGATCTCGCCGTACGCGTGCTCGCGCGCCCTCTCCAGGGCGCCGATCTTCTCGTCGACCTTGTCGAGCGAGGCCCTGACCGGCGCCACCAGCGCGTCGATCGCGACCTGGCGCTTGTCGAGGTCGCCCTTGGCGCCCTGCTGGAATTCCGCGAGGGAAGCGCGCGCGAGGTCGAGGAAGGACTGGTTGTTGCTGCGCAGCGCATCGGCCGACAGCGACTTGAAGGAGTTTTCCAGGGCACGCTGCGCCTCGTGGACGAGCTTGATCTTCTCCTGGCCTTGCGCGCGCTCCTCATCCAGCCGCGCCTGCAGCTGCCGCGTGCGCTCTTCCAGCGCCGAGGCGTGCTGCACCGATTCCAGCAACTGGCCTCGCAGCACCTCCGCGTCACGCTCCAGCTCCGCCGCCTGCACGCCCAGCCGGTTGGCATTCTC
>CAZNHI010000504.1:0-1806 GCA_964572535.1 uncultured Dehalococcoidia bacterium | reverse complement strand
GGGGACGCCGGCGCCCTCGCCGACGCGGGTCGCTACTACGCCGACGCCCTTCCCGCGCGTCGACGGCACCGTGCCGGCGCAGGGGGCGGGCAGTACCAACCTCGTGACGATCAAAGCGAATCCGGACCCGGCGGGCAAGATCGCGGTCCTGAAAGCCGTACGCAGCGGCGCCCACCCGGAGCAGAACGGCTGGGACCGCATCGTGTTTGAGTTTCAGGACGTGAGGCCGCCGGGCAAAGTCGAGTACGTGACGCAGGACGCGCAGTGCGGTTCCGGCGCCGTGGTTAAGGCGCCGGGCTCCACGATGCTAAAGGTGACGTTCACCGGCGCGCAGGCTCATGACAACAACGGTCAGCGGACAATCGGCCCGCCGTTCGTAAACAACACGGAAGTGCTGGGGCCTGGCAACTCGATAATGGGCGGCGTAATTAGCTGCGATGCCGGGGGCGTGTTCAGCCTCGCGTTGGGAATCGACGGCAAACAGGCCTTCAAAGTGCTCTTCCTGGAGAACCCGACGCGCGTGGTCATCGACGTGAAGTGGTGAAACGAAGCTGGGGTAGTCTGGGCGGCTGATACCCCCTGGCGGCGCACGCGAGCGTCGCGAGCCTCGCATAAAATGTGTTCATGAGACTGCTCGGGGCCCTGGCGGCGTGCCTTTTAGCCGCCCTCATCGTTGGCTGCGAGGACGAGCAGTCGCCGCCAGCAGCTAACCCGACGCCTCGCGGCGGCACGGCGCGAGTCGAGTTCGCAGCAAGCCCTGACCCGCCGGTAGCCGGCAGCGGCATTGTCGTCGATGTCTTGGGCTCCAACGGTGTGCGCTTCGGCCCAAGCCAGACTGATCAGCCGTTCGACAGCATCGTGTTCGAGTTCAAGGCAGGCAGCACCGAGGGTTGGGTCGAGGACGTCGATAGGGCGGATGTTGTTAGCTGTGGGCCGGGAGACGTGGTGCCGTTGCAGGGCCAGGCGGTTCTCAAGGTTCACTTCGAAGGCGCCGGCCAGCATGAGGACTTCGTGCCAACCGGCGCGCCGCGTGAGCTAAAGGGGTCCGGCGCGATCCTGGAGGCGAAGCTGATTTGTGACTTCGAAGCGGTGCTCGAATGGGCGATTGGCACCAGCGGCGTGCAGAACTTCACGGTAGAGACGGAAGACGACCCGAAGCGCGTGGTCATTAACGTGATGCGCTGACTCCTTGAGGGTGCGCTATAATTGTTAAAGCACACCGGAGGCGGCTTACGAGCCGCCTTTTTGCCCCGCATCGGACAGGTGGCCACCGGCATGAACAACGCACCCATCCTCGATAGCCTCCAGCGCCCGCTGCACGACCTGCGCATCTCGGTCACGGATCGCTGTACCTTCCGCTGCACTTACTGCATGCCCAAGGAGGTTTTCGGCCGCGACTACGTGTTTCTGTCGCGGCAGGACCTGCTGAGCTTCGAGGAGATCACGCGCCTGGCGCGCAGCTTTGTGAAGCTGGGCGTGAAGAAGATCCGCCTCACCGGTGGAGAGCCGATGCTACGCCGCGACTTCGAGAGTCTGGTGGCGATGCTGGCCGGGATCGACGGCCTGGAAGACATCGCGATGACCACCAACGGCTCGCTGCTAACGCCGGAGCGCGCTCTCGCCCTCAAGCAGGCGGGTCTCAACCGCGTAACCGTCAGCCTGGACTCCCTGGACGATGAGACCTTCAAGTCGATGAACGACGTCGGTTTCCCGGTCGCGAAGGTGCTGGAGGCGATCGACAACGCCGTGGCCGCTGGGCTGGCGCCGGTCAAGATCAACATGGTGGTCAAACGCGGCGTCAACGAG
>CAZNHI010000503.1:0-1809 GCA_964572535.1 uncultured Dehalococcoidia bacterium | reverse complement strand
CATGGCGCGCGCCGGCGCCGACATCGACGCGGCGATGGCGCTGCTGCTGGAAACGGCGCGCCAGGTCTGTTTCATCCCGGCCGCGGACTCAACGGTGCTGGAACGGCAGATGTGCCGCAGCTACGTGGCGTATGCGGCCCAGCTGTGCCGCGCTGCCTCGAACAGCCTGTTCGAGGCGTCCGGGGGCAGCGCGATCTACGAGGACCGCGACTTGCAGCGGCTGTGGCGCGACAGCAACGTGGCGGCGGCACACATGGGCCTCAACTGGGACGGCGCGGCGCAGTCGTACGGGCGGGCGCTGATCGGCCTGCCGCCGTTCGAGATGCCGGCGCCGAAAGCCGAGTAAAGGCACGTCGAAGGCAGGATCGAGAGGGCACCGAGCCCGTAAGACACAAGCCGGGAGGAGGGCGCAGATATGGCGGCGATCGTCCCTACAGCGACGAAGCCCGAGTGGGGCTCTGACGTGATCGTCGAGGTGCTGCGGCGTCTCGGCATGGAGTACATCGCGCTGAACCCCGGCGCGTCCTTTCGCGGCGTGCACGACTCGCTGGTCAACTACCTGGGTAACACGCGGCCGGAGATGATCGTCTGCAACCACGAGGAGATCGCGGTGGCGATTGCGCACGGCTACGGACGCGCCGCGGGCAAGCCGATGGCCGCCTTCGTGCACGACATCGTCGGCCTGCTGCACGCTTCGATGGCGATCTTCAACGCCTGGCTGGCGCGCGACCCGGTGCTGGTGCTCGGCGGCACCGGGCCCGTCGACGCGGACCACCGGCGGCCGTGGATCGACTGGATCCATACCGCAAACGTCCAGGGCAACGCGGTGCGGGACTTCGTGAAGTGGGACGACCAGCCGGGCAGCGTGGCGGCGGCGGTGGAGTCGCTGGTGCGGGCGTACAACCTGATGCTCTCGGAGCCCCAGGGCCCGGTGTACGTCTGCTTCGACACGGACGTGCAGGAGCAGAAGCTGGAGACACCGTTCGAGCTGCCAGACCTGGCGCGCTTCCCGGCCCCGACGCGGCTCAACGCCGACCCGCAGGCACTCTCGCGCCTCGCTGACATGCTGGTCGAGGCGCAGCGGCCGGTGATCCTGGCGAACTCGCTCGGGCGGGCGCAGGAGGCCACGGACGGGCTGCTGAGGCTGGCCGAGAGCCTGGCCGTGCCAGTGGTGACGGGTGGTGACTTGTTCAGCTTCCCGAGCCGCCACGCGCTGTACGCCACGGAATCGAAGAACGAGCTGCTGAGCGCGGCAGACCTGGTCGTCGCCTTCGACGTTTACGACCTGGAGCAGCTGCTGACGCGTCAGAACTGGGCCACGCGCACCAACGAAGACGTCCTGCCGCCCGGCGCAAAGCTGGTCGACGTTTCGCTGAGGCATCTGACGACGAAGAGCTGGGCCGACGACCACGGCGCCTACTACCCGACGGCGCTCTCGGTGGCGGCGGATACTGCTCTGGCGCTACCGGCGCTGGCAGACCTGGTCGAGGCGAGGCGGCGCGAGGGCAAGGGCAGCCCGGATGAGATCGAGGCACGACGGGCGCGGCTGACCGCGATGAGCGTCGCTAACCTGGCTGGGGCGCAGGCAACGGCGCGCGACAGGGCCGGCGAGCACCCATTGCACCTGGCGACAGTCGCGCAGGAGCTGTGGGAGGTGGTCAAGGACAGCGACTGGGTGATCGGCAACGGCGACCTGCGTGGCTGGCTCGAGCGCCTGTGGGACTTCGGGTCGCCGCACCAGCACCAGGACACGCGCGGGGGCGCCGGGCTGGGCCAGGGGCTGCCGCACGCGATCGGCGTGGCGCTGGC
>CAZNHI010000502.1:0-1843 GCA_964572535.1 uncultured Dehalococcoidia bacterium | reverse complement strand
GCCGACGGCGGCACCCGCACCGCCTCGATCACCGGCGCCTACGTCGCCCTCGTCCAGGCGATCTACAAGCTCGTCGAGGACGGCACCTACGCGACTCTACCGATCAAGTTCCCGGTCGCCGCCACTAGCGTCGGCGTCGTCGACGGTCACTCCCTGCTCGACCTCTGCTACGAAGAAGACTCGCGCGCTGATGTCGACTTCAACGTCGTCATGACCGGCGAAGGCAAGTACGTCGAAGTACAGGGCACGGCAGAGCATGGTGCCTTCGACCGCGAAGCCATGGACGGCCTCCTGGCGCTCGCCGAGAAGGGCATCCGAGATTCCTTCGAAGCCCAGCGCGCCTGCCTCAAAGCCGCCAACCTCCCCGCGCTCTGACACGGCGACAGACCGCCTTTGTCAGACGACGTCGTCATTGCAGATCCCTCTCAGATAACCCTGGCGTGGCTGAACCGCGTGCTAACTCGTGCCGGTGCAATTCAGACCGGTGCCGTGTCTCGCTTTGAGATCGCGCCGGGCGAGGGCACTTGGTCCAGCAACGCCAGACTCCGCATTGAGTACAAGCCAGGGGCGGCCGGTCTTAATCCGACTGTCCTCTTCCTCAAGATGTGCAGGGCGGGCCAGGACGGATTCGTCCTCGAATCCGAGGTGGACTACTACACGCGAGATTATGCTGGCTGTGAGGACGCTCCCCTGGTGCGATGCTATGACGCCGGCTACTCTCGCGAGCTCGGCGCCTATCACATCCTCATGGACGACCTCAGCGAAACGCATCACACCGCCTGGCATGTGACGTCTGCGCAGGAGTTAGCCATGGTCAAGGCCGGCACCTGGCACGTGACGCCCACGCTGGAATACGCCCTGGCATTGGCCGGGGCGCTGGCGACGCTGCACGCCTATCGTTGGGGGGAGGCTCGCTGGACGGGAACGAACGGCGTCATGCCTTCGGAGGCCACGCTTCAGCGCTACATCGATCACATCAGCAAGGGCCTCGAACCGATGCTGAGCGATATTCGGGGCGATGTCCCGCCGGCCTGGGAGGCCACCTTGAGGGGGATCTTCGGGGCACACCCAGGGTTCATGGTCGAAAGGACGCGCAACCCGAAGGGCTTCACGCTGGTCCACGGCGACGTGAACCCCGGTAATGTGCTCTCGCCCAAAGCCTCTGAGGGCAAGACTTACATCATTGACCGCCAACCCTTCGATTGGTCCCTGACCACCTGGCTCGCGGCAAGCGATCTGGCGTACATGATGATCCCGTGGTGGGAGGCAGCATCTCGACGCGAGCTCGAAATGCGCACGCTAACGGCGTATCACGCTGAGTTGGCTCGCCGGGGGGTGACCGATTACGCCTGGGATGAGTTGCTGGCCGATTATCGCCTCTGTGTGATAGCGATGGCTTACGAGGCAGTCGAATGGTGCGGCACGGATGAAGGCCTGCGGGACAAGAAATGGATCTGGTACCCGAAGCTTCGGCGCAGCATGGCCGCCTTCGACGACTGGCGTTGTTCTGAACTGATCGGCTGACAGGTTCCACCGTCACTCCCAAGCTTCCGCCTGCCACAGACGCCCGCCTATCATTAACGCATGGCCGAACTGCGACCCCTGCGCGCCCTGCGCTACGCCCCCGCCGTCGCTGGCAACGCTGCCGACCTCATCGCCGGGCAGATCACGGTGCCCACACCGGGGTTCTTCATCTATTTCAATCAGGGATTGGACCTGCCGCGACTGGTCTACTCCACCGACCTCAACGACAACGCGTCGGACCTGAAAGTCCTCTTCCGGCTGACAAACCTTACCGGTGCCACCGGACGCAGCGACATGTCTACCTTCACGGCCGTCAACT
>CAZNHI010000501.1:0-1848 GCA_964572535.1 uncultured Dehalococcoidia bacterium | reverse complement strand
ATCCGGTACCTGCCATCCGCGAAACTCCGCGGGCCGCGTGTACTGCGGGTACTCCAGCAGGCCATCTGAGTGCGACTCCTCCAGCAGTGAATCGGCCGAGCCCAGCGTGCCCGGGAGGCGCCGCACGACGGCATCGATTACGACCATGGCGGCGTACTCACCGCCGGAGAGGACGTAGTCGCCGATGCTGATCTGGTCATCGACGAGATGCTCGCGAATGCGCTCATCCACGCCCTCGTAATGCCCGCAGAGCAGGATCAGGCGTTCCTCCTGCACCAGCTCATCGACGACCTGCTGGTTGAACAGGCGGCCTTGCGGGGTGAGCAGGACTACGCGGCCGGGCGGCTGGGCCAGCGCCCGCACGCCTTCGATTGCCGCCGCCAGCGGTTCAGGCTTCATGACCATGCCGGGGCCACCGCCGTAGGCGTAGTCGTCGACGACGGAGTGTTTGCCGGTGGCGTAATCGCGGATGTTGTGCAGATGCACCTCGGCCACACCTTCGCGGAGGGCGCGACCGAGGATGCTCGCCTGTAGCGGGCCGTCGAACGTCTCCGGGAAAAGAGTGAGGACGTCGATGCGCATTGCCTCTAATGATCCGGGCAAACGGGCAAAGAGGCAAACGGGCAAAGCGAAACGAAGCCAGGTTTGGTTTGAAGAACAACCCCGGATGCTGGCCTGCAGGGACGATCGAAGGTTTTGAGAAGCAGAGTCAGGACAGCGATGCGCATCGCATTGGCAATGATCCGGGCAAGCGGGCAAAGCAGGTTTGGTTTGAAGAACAACCTCTGCAGGATGAATCCTGCAGCTTACGGGCGAATCCAGGAGACTACTGCCGGCTAATCCAGTAGCGCCGGTGCAGCCTGCCGGTGGTCTCGTCGATTAGCTCGTCCTGCATGACGCCGCCGTTGCGCTCGATTGCGCGGATGGAGGGCTCGTTGTCGGAATCGACGGTGAGCAGGACGCGCTCGAGGCCCAGCTTACGAGCCTCTTCTAATGTAAGAGACAGGATGCGCGTCCCGTAGCCCTTGCCCCGGTGATCGCGCGCGACGTAGTAGCCGATGTGGCCGCCGTGAATCAGAAGGAACGGTGTCAGCGTATGACGTAACCGGCTCACGCCGACAAGTGTTCCGGCTTCGTCCAGGAGCCAGAAGGTCGTCATTGGTACCCAGCCCCCGCGGAGGTTGCGGCCTTCCGAGGAGTCGATAAGTCCGCGCAGGAAGGCGTCGAGGCTGAGCTCACCGCCGGCGACCTCACGTCCACCCACGAAGCCATTTTCACCCTCAGCGCTCTCGCGAATGAAGGCGAGGAGGCCTGCCGGCGTTGCCAGCGAGGCTTTGACCAGGCGCACCGCGGTCAGACCTTGTCTACGGGGTGGTCTTCGATGGAGCCGCTGCGCAGGGTTTCGATGGCGTGGGGGAGGAGCTCCAGAATCGCTTGGAGGCTCTCGCGGGCGCCGCGCTCTGAGCCGGGCAGATTGACGATCAGGGTTCGGCCACGGGTTACGGCGACGGAGCGAGAGAGCGAGGAGAGGTGCGTGCTCTGGCGCCCCTGGTCGCGCATGAGTTCGCCGAGGCCAGGGACGTGGCGGTCGGCGACGTCCAGGGTGGCTTCGGGGGTGAGGTCCCGGGGGGAGAGGCCGGTCCCGCCTGTGGTCAGGATGAGGTCCAGCTGCGAATCGTCGGCCCAGGTGCGGAGCTGGGCGGCGATCTGGTCACGGACGTCCGGGAGGATGGCGAGCTCTACGGCTTCGGCGCCGATCGAGTCGAGGAGGGCGGCTACGGCGGGGCCGGCCGTATCTGTGCGCTCGCCGCGGGAGCCCTTATCGCTGACGGTGAGGATGCCGAGCAC
>CAZNHI010000500.1:0-1872 GCA_964572535.1 uncultured Dehalococcoidia bacterium | reverse complement strand
CGCAGGCCCTGCAGCAGGATGTCGAAGCACTTCTGGAAGCGCTCGCGTCCTTCCTGGATGGTCAGGCCGTAAATCTCCAGCTCTTCGGGCGAGACGCCGCGGCCGACGCCGAGTTCCAGGCGCCCGCCGCTGAGGTTATCGAGCAGGCAGACCTCTTCGATGTTGCGCAGGGGGTTGTACAGCGGCAGCAGCTGCACCAGCGGGCCGAGTCGCAGGCGTTCGGTGCGCTGGGCGGCCGCGGCGAGGAAGAGGTTGGGCGAAGGGGCTACGGCGAGCGGCGTGCCGTGGTGCTCCGCAACGTGGTAGCACCAGATCCCGACTTCGTCGGCCAGCTCCAGCATACGCAGGCGCTGCTCGTACGTCTCGTGCAGGCTGAGCCCGGCGTTGTGGTCGATCCAGTCAAAGATGCCGAAACTGAGGTCGCCGTTTGCCCCGTCCATGCAGAAAGCCTCCAGCGTGCTGAAAGACGGCGGAGCCAGGTCGCTCCACGCAGGGGATTCTACACGGCAACAACCGTTAAGGGCTTGAGGAATTGACAGGCGTTTCGGCGGGGAACAAGATCGCGGGTGTTGAAAGCCGGGGGACGCCCCCGGAGGCCTTGTATTTGAAAGATGGGGACACCGGTGTTGAAAGCCGGGGGACACCCCCGGAACCCCCGCTAAAGGGGCAGATGACGGCCTTTGGACTTCGTAGTCGGCGGCTAGAGGGCCTCAAGCGGCCCGGGTGACCCGAGGGAGTAGTTCGATGTTGAAAGCCGGGGGACGCCCCCGGAACCTGTGTATTGAAAGATGGGGGCTCTGCCCCCAAACCCCTGCTAAAGGGGCGCAAGCAGTCTGGTTGGCCCGAGAGGAGCAATTCGATGTTAAGCCTGCAGGACAACGATCTGCTGACGAGGGTGGGACCCGGTACGCCGATGGGCGAGCTGATGCGCGAGTACTGGGTACCGGCGCTGCCGTCATCCGAATTTCCGGGGGCTGACTCGCCGCCGAAGCGCATGCGGTTGCTGGGCGAGAACCTGATCATGTTCCGCGACACCAACGGCAACGTCGGCTGCATCACGGAGTCGTGCCCGCACCGCGGGGCATCGTTGTTCTTTGGCCGCAACGAGGAGGCGGGGCTGCGTTGCGTCTACCACGGCTGGAAGTTCGACGTCACGGGCGCCTGCGTCGACATGCCTTCGGAGCCAGCGGAATCGAACTTCAAGAACAAGGTGAAGGCGCGCGCCTACCCGGCACGGGACGTCAACCACATGGTTTGGGTCTACATGGGGCCGCGTTCATGCGGGGAGGAACCGCCATTCCCGGCCTTCGAGATCAACACGCTGCCGCCGGAGTACGTGGCGCCCCCGAGCATCATGATGGAAGAGTCGAACTGGCTGCAGAACATGGAGGGCGACACCGACTCCAACCATCTCGACTACCTGCACTCGCGGTTGGACGCCTTTCGGCTACGCAGGTTCGACGAGCAGCCGGTAGAACCGGCCACGCCCGGGCTGTTTAACATGATCTGGTCGGACAAGATCCCGCGCCTGGACGTGCGCACGACGCCCTACGGCTGCTACTACACGGCGAAGCGCACTTGGGACGACGACCGCCGCTACGAGTGGCACCGGATTAACCAGTTCATCTTCCCGTTCCACACGATGATCACGGGCACTGATGGCGTGACGCTGCGCTCCTTTGTGCCGCTGGACGACGAGTGGGCGATGCTGATCACGCAGCGCGGCAGCCTGACGCAGCCGATGCACGACATGGCCGCAAACGCGCCGATTCAGCTGGAGAAGAGCATCGGGTTCGTGGAGAGGACGAGCGACCCGCGGACGTACTTCTACACCAAGGCGAACAAGCACAACGACTACTGGCGCGACTACGA
>CAZNHI010000499.1:0-1875 GCA_964572535.1 uncultured Dehalococcoidia bacterium | reverse complement strand
CGCGTCCGTGAGCTTCGAGCCGGCAGCGGAAGCGATGACGACGGGGTCGCCGCCGACGCCGCGGAAGGAGCGCACCGGGCTGTTGACGCCGCCGGGCAGGTAGCGCTGCGCCTCCTCGAAGACGCGGCGCGATTCGTCTCGCTTGCGGCTCATGCCAGCTTGAGGAAGTCGAGCAGGCCGTCCAGGCGCCCCACCTCTATGTCCGGCTCGGTCAGGTTACGCTGCGTGCTGGCCCAATCACTCGCGCCTTTGTTCGTCGCACCGCGGTTCACCCACGCAGCCTGCATGCCGGCGTTCTTCGACCCCTCTACGTCGGCGAGCCGGCTGTCACCGACGTAGAGGATATTCTCCGGCGCCACTCCCATCTGCTCGCTCAAGCGCTGGAAGATCGACTTGTGAGGCTTGTACGCCTGCGCCTCCTCCGACGACACCACCACTGGGAAGGTCAGCGCGTTCTTCGACAGCACAGGGTAGAGAAAGTCGTCGTCCGCGTTCGACATCAGCGCAATCGGCAGCCTGCGACCCACGATCTCGATGGTACGCAGCGCCTCGGCGAAGGCGGGCGCGTCCGCCAGCATACGGCGCAGGTGCTCGTGGCCGGCCGCCGGGTCGCCCTGCACACCCAACTCCTCGAAGCACAGCGCAAAGTGCTCCGTCCACTCCTCTCGATACGTCCGGAACGTTGGCACCGGCCCGTCCAGCGGTCTACTGCGACCGTTCGCGACGTGGTGCTGCGGGTGCGGTGGGATCGTCACCGTCTCGCTTAGCGGCCCCGGGTTGTTCGGTCCGGGCACGATGTCCGTTGTCGCCGCTATCTGGCCGTCGCGCACCAGGCGTCGCCAGATCTCCATCCACTTCTCGTAGAACAGCTCGCCGGTCAGCCGCAGCCCCTGCTCCGCGCAGATCGTCCCGTAGGCGCGAGCGTACGCGTCGTCGCCGAAGTCAATCAGCGTCCCGTAGCAGTCGAACGCCACAGCCTCAATCTGCGAACCGTTGCTCACAGCCCTAGCTTATCGCGAAGAGCCGGTTGGGTTAAGGACGAAGCACCTTCATAAGAACAACCTGGAGGGATGAACCTCTCAGTTCCGCAAACGCACCGTCTCCCGTGCTGCAGGTTTCAACCTGCAATGTCGTTTGGCCGCAGACCTCTCGCCGCTCGCCCTACTCCCCCGGCGCCTCGTCCAGGTCGAACAGCTCCCGTAACGCCTCCACGTGACGCTCGGCGCCGTGCTGCCGCAGGCGCGTCACGGGTTCGTGCAGCAGGCGATTGACCAGCGCCTCGGTCATCGCGTCGATGCGTTGGCGGTCTGTGTCGCTGAGGTGTCCCAGTCGCGCCAGCGTGCGCTCCAGCTCGGCCTGGCGCACCGCTTCCGCCCGCTGGCGCAACGCCGCAATCGTCGGCGCCACGCCCTGGCCGGAAAGCCACTCCTCGAAGCGTCGCGCCTCGTCCTCGACTATCGCCTCCACGGCGCCGACCTCGCGCAGCCGCGCCTCCAGGTTTGCCTCGGCCGCGGACTCCAGATCGTCGATGTCGAACAGGTGGACGTTGGGTATTTCCCGCGCCGCCGAGTCAACGTCTCGCGGCACGGCGATATCTACGATTAACAGCGGCCGCTCCGCGCGCGAGGCCATCGCCCGCACGACCTCCTGCGCGCTGATGATCGCCTCCGGCGCGGCGGTAGCGGTGATCAGCACGTCGGCCTCGGCCAATGCCGCCATCATTTCTGATATTGGGATCGCGACGCCGTTCAGTTCCCGCGCGATCTCCTCCGCGAGGCCGCTGCGGCGCGTCGTCACCAGCAGCCGCCCGACTCCGTTCTGCACCAGCGCGCCCGCTGCTCTGCGTCCCGCCTCGCCCGCGCCCACCACGAGCAC
>CAZNHI010000498.1:0-1880 GCA_964572535.1 uncultured Dehalococcoidia bacterium | reverse complement strand
AGCGTCCGGATCGTCTCCGGCATTTCCGACAGCGGGAAGAACACGCCGCCGACCCAGAACATCGGCATGATCACCAGGCTGACGAAGTACGCCAGCTGGCTCACGCTGGTCACAAACGAGGTCGCCAGCAGCGCCATCGCACCGAACATCAGGCCCGCCAGGAACGCCGTCGGGACCGTCATCACCACCAGCGGCGATTGCACCAGATCCCAGAACGGCGTCAGCAGCAGCGCCACTCCCAGGATGTAGAAGCTGCTCATCACGCCCCTGCTCGCGGCCCAGAGCACCTCCCCGGTGATCACGTCGTCGATGCTCACCGGCGTCGCGATCATCGCGTCGTACGTCTTCTGCCAGGACATGCGGTTATAGGAAGCCCAACCGCCCTCGGCGATCACCGCCCACATCGCGAAGGCAGCCATGATCCCCGGCGTGATGAACTGGATGTAGTCCTCGCCGCTCTCCAGCTCCACGAAGCGGCCCAGGCCCAGGCCGATGCCCAGCATGACGACCAGCGGCTCGAACACCGGCCACAACGTCTCTGCCTTCCACATGTGCATGTACACATCGCGGTTGCGCTGCCAGACCTTCAGCGACCGATAGGAAACGTCGACGGCCATCATTCGACCAACTCTCTCCCCGTCAGCCGCAGGAACACGTCCTCCAGCGACGTCTTACGCAGCACGACCTCGTCGCTCATCTCTTCAAGCGCCACGAGGTCAACCTCGGAAGCGCGCATCCCGTCTCGCTCGAAGATGTAGGCGACATCCTGCGTCTCCTCCACCTCGTAGCCGTTGGCCAGGCTGCGCACCGCCGCCAGCGCTTCCGCGCGCCGGCCGTCCTCGAAATGCACCTCGATGACGTCGCGGCCGATGATGCTCAGGATCAACTCCTTCGGCGTGCCCCGCGCGATGATCTTGCTGCCGTCCATGACGATCACGCGGTCGCAGAGCTGCGCTGCCTCCTCCATGTAGTGCGTCGTCAGCAGCATCGTCATGCCTTCGCGCTTGAGCTGGCGCAACTTCTGCCAGAACAACTGCCGCGCCTGCGGGTCCAAACCCGTCGTCGGTTCGTCCAGGATCAGCAGCTCTGGTTTGCTCATCAGCGCCCGCGCCACCGTCAGGCGGCGCTTCATTCCCCCTGAAAGGTTGTCGATCTTCTCGCCCGCCTTCTCGGTCAGCGCCATGAGTTGCAGCACCTCGTCTGCGCGCTTACGAGCCTCCGCCGCCGGCACGTCGAAGTAGCGCGCGTACGCCCGCAGGTTCTCAACCACCGTCAGGTCTGTGTCCAGGTTGTCGTCCTGCGGCACGACGCCCAGGCGCGCCTTGATTCGCCGTCCAGCGACCGCCGGGTCCAGGCCCAGCACGCGCAGCACCCCCGACGTGACCGGCGAAACGCAACAGATCATCCGGATCGTGCTGGTCTTGCCGGCGCCGTTTGGCCCCAGGACCCCGAAGCACTCGCCGCGCACCACTTCGAAGTCGATGCCGTCGACGGCCACCAGGCTCCCGAAGCGCTTACTCAGAGCGCGTGCTTCGATAAGCACTTGCGATTGCATTTTCTAAATACCCTTAACTCCGGTGGCGCATTTAGCACCCCGGTATCAGAAAGAAAGCGTTGTGAATGTGGGGGTGCTAGGTAAACCCGGTCACGGTACGAGCCTTGCGTGATACATTTCCTGCGATCCTCGTCCGGCTGCGTGACCGGTGCTCCACTGCCCAAAACGCCCCTTGGCAGGCCCCGAGGGCGTCCCCCGGCTTTTCACTCGGGGCCCCAGCTTCTAATCGGCGCCTCATGCGCCCCTTTAGCGGGGGCTCCGGGGGTGTCCCCCGGCTTAACTCGGGGTTCCGGTCCCCAAACCGGCGCCTCATGCGCCCCTTCAG
>CAZNHI010000497.1:0-1892 GCA_964572535.1 uncultured Dehalococcoidia bacterium | reverse complement strand
CGAGGATGGCTGCGATGGCCGGGAGGACGCGGGCGATCTCAGCCTGGACGCTGAGCAGCTCGAATCCTGGCTTCGAGGCCTCGCCGGCGCGCACCAGCGGGCGTGTGGACTGGCCGCCGACGTCGATGATGTCGGCGCCTTCGGCCTCGAAGCGCCGCGCCTGCGCGACGGCGTCTTCGAGGCTCGCGAGCCCGTCGCCGGAGAAGGACTCCGGCGAAACGTTGACGATGCCCATGACGTAGGTGCGACTGCCCCAATCGAAGCGATTGGAGCGCAGGGTGAGGCCGGGCCTGGCGTTGGCGGTCACGCGACACAAGCTACAGGCAACAAGCTACCAGCATCAAGGAGGCGATCCCGGAAGTTATCCAGGGGCTATTCCAGAATAGCGACCAGGGGAGAAGCGCTAGTCCAGGACAGCGGCGCTCACCGACGAGACCGGCGGCAGGTCGGCGGTGATGCGGCGCCAGGATTCGCCGTCGTCGGCGCTGGCGTAGACGTGTCCCGTGTTGGTGCCGAAGTAGACGCCGGCCGGGGAGAGCGAGTCGGTGCTCATCGCTTCCCGGTAGGTACCCATGTAGGCGTTGTCCTGCGGCAGGCCCCTGGACAGCGCCTGCCACGACTTGCCGGCATCTTGGGTGCGGTAGACGCGCAGTTTGCCCTGCGGCGGCACGCGGAACTCGGCGCCCTGCAGCGGTAGCACGAACGCGGTGTCGGGGTCACTGGGGTGGGCGGCCATGACCATGCCGAAGTCTGACGGCAGGCCCTCGGTGATCTCGGTCCAGGTGGAGGCGCCGTCGTCGCTGCGGTAGGTGCCGTAGTGGGTCTGGGCGTAGAGGCGGTCGCCGTTGCCGGCGGCGTGGACGAGGTGGTGCACGCACTGGCCGACCTCGGGGTAGAGCTGGGCGTTGGCGTCGTACTTGACGAGGACGTTCTTGAGACTGCTGTTCATCGGTTGCCAGGAGGCGCCGCAGTCCTGGGTTCGGAATACACCGGCTGCGGAGATAGCGACCCACATGCGGTTGGCATCGGTGGGGTCGAGCACGATGGAGTGGACGATGAGCCCGCCGGCGCCGGGGCCCCAGCCGTCGCGCGTCGAGTGGTTGTTGAGCGCCAGCTCTTCGACCCAGGTTTCGCCGCCGTCGTCAGAGCGGAAGAGGCAGCCGGGGTCGACGCCGCAGAACAGGAGGCCGGGCTGCGAGGCGCGGCCGGGCTCAAGGCGCCAGAGACGCTCGACGCTGCGGCCGGCGTCCTCGGCGAACTTCGGGGCGTGCTGGCCTTCGCGCCACGTCTTACCAAAGTCGGTGGAGCAGGCGACGTTATTGCCGAACCAGGCGTCGTTGCCGGTGGCGTAGAGCGTGCCGGAGCGGCGGTCGATGGTCGCGTGGGTGACGTCGGCGCCGTTGAGGAAGGGCCCGGCGAGCTGCCAGGAATCGCGCTGGGCGTTGCTGCGCAGGAGGAAGAGACCTTTGCGAGTACCGACGGTGACGACGACAGTTGCCATGAAAGAACTCCTGTATTGAACATGGGAGCTCTGCCCCCAAACCCCCACTAAAGGGGCGCATGTGAGTTTTGGCATCGGGCTCTGCCCTCTGCCCTTGGTGTCAGGATGGGGGTCTTCGTCCCCTTGCCCCGCTGAGAGGGCGCACCAGACTTTGGAATTGTAGACGAGGGCGGGTAACTAGCGGCGGCGTCGTCGGATGGGTCGGGGTTTGTGGCCCAACGCGATGTCTACCTGGCGATGGGTGTAGCTGGGGCGCGCCAGGTGCAGCGCCTCGTGGCGCACCGTCTCCGCGATGTCGGGCCAGGCGCGGCCGTGGGTGCGTATGTAGACGACGCCCAGGTGACCGTGGCGCAGGTGGCAGATCGTGGCCATGCCCAGCTTGCCGCGCGTA
>CAZNHI010000496.1:0-1902 GCA_964572535.1 uncultured Dehalococcoidia bacterium | reverse complement strand
CGACCCTGGGCCGCATAGCCGGCGAGCTAGCCTATCTGCCACTAACCTACCTGGTGCGCCTCGGCCGGCTCGCCTCGGACCTCCCCGGCGCCTCATTGGAGGTCAAGGGCTTCGGCGCCATAGAGACCGCAGCAGCTTACGCTTTACTCGCCGCCGCTTTCGTCTACATTCGTCGCCTTCCCGCCGTGGAGCCTGAGCCCGAGGCAGTGCCTCATCGATCCCTGAGACCGGCACTCGCGGCCGCCGCCCTGTTCGCTACCACAGCCGTCTTCGTCTGGTGGGGCGCCTTCCAGGCCGATTCGGGGCGTCTCCAGGTGACCGTGCTCGACATCGGCCAGGGCGACGCCATCCTGATCCAGACGCCGCAGGGAGGCCGCATCCTCATCGATGGTGGGCCCAGCGGCGCCCGACTGGCGCAGGCCCTCGGCCGCGCCCTGCCTCCATCCGAGCGCCGCATCGACCTCATCGTCCTCACGCACGCCCAGGACGACCACGTAACCGGCTTCGTCGAACTGCTGCAGCGCTACGACATCGGCGGCGCCCTCGCCGGACCGCTGGAAGGCGAATCCGGCGCCTACCTCGCTTGGCGCGACGAACTCACGCGGCACAACGTGCCCCTGCTAACCGCCGCCGCCGGCCAGTTGCTGGATCTCGGTAACGGCGTCCGCATCGAGGTCCTGGGCCCGCCACCGGACGGCATCTACGATACGGAGGACGACGTCAACAACAACTCGGTCGTCCTGCGACTGGTCTACGGCTCCGTCAGCTTCCTGCTCACAGGTGACCTTGCCGCGGCTGGCGAAGACGCCCTGCTCACCTCCGGCGCCGGCCTGCACGCAACCGTCCTAAAGGTTGGCCACCACGGCTCCGACGGCTCGACCACGCCTGCCTTTCTCGGCGCCGTCGCCCCGGAGCTTGCCGTGATCTCGCTGGGCGAAGAGAACAGCTTTGGCCACCCCTCGCCCACGACGCGGCTGCGCCTCGCCGGCGTCCCTCTCCTGCGTACTGACCTCAACGGCGACGTCCACTTCGAGACGGATGGCTCCGGCCTCTGGGTCTCTTTCGACCGCGGCGCCTACTCCCGCGTCGAGCTCGGCGCCGTCAGATAGGGCAAAGCCCTACTGCCCGTTTGGCCCGCGGCTGCCGACAAATTTAAGCGTCAGGCAGTTCTGGTTCGAAAGGATTCGACGTCCAACTTGAGCGACAACATCACCCTCGTAGCAGGCGTCCTTCTCACCTCGGTGGGCCTACTCGCACTCCTGGCCTTCGTCCTGAGGCTCGGCCGCCGCAGCCGCGACAGCGGCGTCCTGCAGATCGACGCCAACTTACTGCCTGCCCTCGCCGCCGCCGGCGCCTTCATGCCGGCGCCCGAGGAGCTCTCCGGCGTCGAGGAGCTAATGGCGCACCTCTTCAGCCTGCGCATGACCGTCAGCGAAATCACGGCGGAAGTGCTGGGCGTCCAGGACGCCGTCTCTGGAGAATCGCCGGATGCCGCAGCCTCCGCGCCATCAGACGAAGACGTGGAGTACGCCGAGGCCGAAACGCCGGCAAAACACGCGGCATAGCCCCAACACACATCAGGGGTGTTTCCACACGTGATTCCCGGCTATGATCGGGCGGCTCATGGGTAGCAGCAGACTCGACGGACGCAGCAAGGACACGCTCAGGCCCCTCAGCATCGAGCTAGGCTACCTGGCGCACGCCGAGGGCTCCGCCTTGATCAGCCTCGGTAACACCACCGTGCTCTGCGCCGTCAGCACCGAAGACCGCCAGCCGCCATTCCTGCGCGGCACCTCCAAGGGCTGGGTCACCGCCGAGTACTCCATGCTGCCTCGCTCCACCCATACCCACACGCCGCGCGAATCGGTCGCCGGGCGCATCGGCGGTCGCCCAGCTGCAGGC
>CAZNHI010000495.1:0-1908 GCA_964572535.1 uncultured Dehalococcoidia bacterium | reverse complement strand
AGGACTGCAGGTCCTGCACCCATTCGAAGTAGGAGACGATGACACCGCCGGCGTTGGCCAGGATGTCCGGCACCACGTAGATGTCTCGCTGCGCCAGGATGGCGTCGGCGCCGGGGGTGGTGGGGCCGTTCGCGGCCTCGATGATCATGCCCGCCTGCAGCCGCCCGGCGTTGCGCTCCGTGATCTGCCCCTCGATCGCCGCCGGGATGAGGATATCGACGGGCAGCTCCAGCAGCTCGGCGTTAGTGAGGTCGCGATGCTCCAGGGGATGCTCGGCGAGCAGGCCTCCCGCGGCGCGATGCTCGAACAGCGACTGCACGTCGAGGCCCTGCGGATTGTAAACGGCGCTGCTGTGGTCGCTGACCGCAACGACCTTCGCGCCGGCTTCGTGCAGCAGGCGGGCCGTGACGGAGCCGACGTTGCCGAAGCCCTGAACGGCGACGGTGGCGCCAGCGAGCGAGACGCCACGGCGGCGGCAGGCCTCCAGCGTGACGTAGAGGACGCCGCGACCGGTGGCCTCAACGCGCCCCAGGCTGCCGCCGATCTCGATGGGCTTGCCGGTGACGACGCCCGGCACCGAGTAGTCGCGGTGCATGCTGTAGGTGTCCATGATCCAGGCCATGATGCGCGCGTCCGTGCCGAGGTCCGGCGCCGGGATGTCTACGGCGGGGCCGATGATGATGTCGATCTCCGAGGCGTAACGGCGCGTGAGGCGCTCCAGCTCCCGTTCCGAGAGAGCGCGCGGCTCCACGATGACGCCGCCCTTGGCGCCGCCGAAGGGCAAGTTGACGACGGCGCACTTCCAGGTCATCCACATGGAGAGGGCGCGCACCTCGTCCAGCGTGACCAGGGGGCTGTAGCGAATGCCGCCCTTGACGGGGCCACGGGCGTCGTTGTGGTGGACCCGGTAGCCGGTGAAGACGCGCATGCTGCCGTCGTCCATGCGCACCGGGAAGTGGACGATGAGCTCGCGCTTGGGGTATGAGAGCAGCTCGACCGTGCCGGCATCGATGTCCAGCAAGGCGGCGACCTGCCGCAGCTGCGTCTGCGCCGTCTCGTAGGCGTTCTCCACCAGGGGCGTCGTCTCGGACATCGGGAGCCTCCTTCAGGTGCCACGAGGATAGCAGGGCGGACGGTGCGCGCCCGCACTCCGCCACGCCCCCAGCAGACGGGCAGACGGGTCCTTCCTGGAAGGAGGCAGGCGGGCAATCGGGCTCGAGGGAGATGGAGCCAGGGTTGCCGCGCAGCGCTGTCGCGCTGCTGCGCCCCCGCCCCCGGAGGGGAAGGAAGAAACCTGAGGGGACACCCCTCAGACTCCCCGCGCAGGGACCCTTCGACTTGCGGGACTCGCAGGTCTAAAGAACCTGTAGCTACGGGTTGGGAGGCGAAATTAGCTTCGCCTGCTGATATGCTGGGTTGACTTTGGCCGTAGCGCTGTTATGACAAGCTGCGGCGGCATCGAGACGGGGGGCAGAATGACGAGCGATACAAGCCGCAAGGCCGCGAGCGAAGCGGCTTCGGCGATCCGGGAGGTTGCCGAGCGGGTCAAGGGCAACATCAAACGCGTGATCGTGGGCAAGGACGACATCATCGACCTGGTGATGGTGGCCCTGTTTTCGGATGGCCACATCTTGATCGAGGACGTGCCGGGCATCGGCAAGACGATGCTGGCGAAGTCGATCGCGCGGTCGATAGGCTGCGAGTTCCGGCGCATCCAGTTCACGCCGGACGTGATGCCCTCCGACATCACCGGCATCAACTTCTACAACCAGAAGCAGGGCGAGTTCGAGTTCCGGCCGGGGCCGATCATCGCCAACATCGTGCTCGCCGATGAGATCAACCGCGCCACGCCGCGTACGCAATCGGCGCTGCTCGAAGCGATGGAGGAGCGGACTGTCACGGTCGAGG
>CAZNHI010000494.1:0-1927 GCA_964572535.1 uncultured Dehalococcoidia bacterium | reverse complement strand
TTCGGCCCATCCTCGAAGTACCCCACGATCGCGGTCCGCGCGCGGCCCGAGCGGCGGCCGGTGGTGTGGAGGCGGATCGTCCCCCACTTGCCAGGCTTGGCGCGCCACAGGCCGAACCTCCCTGGCGTGAGGCGGTACACCATGCGATGCACGACCCATGCGCCGCGGACGAACCAGCGGGGTGGGACGCGTGGTGCCTTTGCAGTCACCGTTGCTGGCTCGTTCATCTGGCTGCCTGCCCGGGATCACCGATGCTGGTAGTGGTGGCCGTCGCCTCGGCCCGTCGTGCCCGACGGAAGCCATCGAAGATCTCCCAGGCCGTGACGAGGAGCACGCCCGCGGCGAGGGAGAGCATCACCGGCCCGTTGCCCTCGGCGAGCGGCGGCCAGCCGAGCGCATCGGCGAAGGCAGGGTTGATCATGGAACCGGTCAGCGCCAGCGCACCCAGCGGCACGGCGAAGGCCAGCTGCATCACGGCGTGGACGACCGCCAGCGGCGTCGTCCATCGGCCCGCGAGGAAGATGACCACCTGGAGCCCCGCGATGCCGATGAGCGCGGCGATCAGCGCTGGCATCCAGAAGCTCCAGATGGCCGGGTCGAAGAGCGGGACCGTGGCTCCTGACCCATCGGTGAACCAGACGGCGCCGTTGAGGAACAGGATGCCCCCGATCGACAGCACGGTCGTGAGGACGTCGCTGACCGTGTCGCCCGCGCTCACCCGAACGGCTGCGAGCGCCGGAAGGCGGTCGACTGTCCATCGGCCGGCTGCGCCGCTGATCCCCTCCTTGGCCTCGCGGACCGCGTCGACGCGCTCGATGACCGCGAACGTGACCGTGACCCAGAAGAATATGTGCAGGCCAACGGTCCACGCTCCGCCGATGCCGGCCATCACGGCGCCGGCGTAGTCGTCTCCGCCAACGATCGCCAAGACGACCTGCACCACGCCGACGATCGGCATCACGATGCTGAGCAGCATGAAGAGGAGCTGCCGGTACTCGACGAACAGGTCCGGACCGATAAGGTGCAGCGGCCGGCCTGCGATCCCGGCTGCCAGCCTGACGGGGTCCCCGAGGCCCTCCAGGACGGCCTTCTCCGCCACAGCGCGATCCTCGCCTGCGCTCACGCGGTCCTCGAGCGCATCGGCGATCGACGACCGGAGCTCGCGTTCAACGTCCGTGCGTTCCGACTCGCCGATGCCTCGCAGGGCGGCGGCGAGGTATCGCTCGGTAAGCTGGGTCATCGGTCGGGTCCTCCATTCAGGGCATGCACGGATGCGGTGAGATCGGTCATGTCATTCATGAGCTGCGCGGCCAGCTCGACTCCGGTGGGGCTCGTCCGGTAGAACTTCCGCGGACGGGTGTCATCCGTGTTCCACTCGCTGGCGAGCAGTCCCCGCTCCTCGAGCCGGCGCAGGAGCGGGTAGATCGTATTCGCGTCGCTCGGGATCCCAGCCGCATCGAGGCGCTTCAGCAGCGCATATCCATACTCGGGAGCGCGCAGCGCAAGCAGGCAGGCCAGCACCACGGTGCCGCGCCGCAGCTCCTGCCGATGCGTCGCGAGCAGCTCGTCATCTACCATGCAGGCTACAATAGTGTGTGCCACACAGTATTGTCAAGCCCAGACTACTGAGCAGCAACCCAAACGCCAGATTCACGCCCAGTGATCATGGTGCGGTCGGCCAAGCGGAGTTCAGGACAGATTCACATCGGGTGTGCAGCTGGCGCGTCGAATTGGACAGATTCACATCGGGTGTGCAGCTGGCAAGGACGGCGGCGGAGCGAGGTTCCGCGCGCTCACCCAGCGTGAATATGGCAACGATCTGCGAACCACGGGCCGCTCACGGAGCGATCGAAACCCACATCCCGCTCGTTGAGGACTCGATCGCCGCCTCGACGAACGCGAGGCTGCGAGCCCCCACGCGCAGGTC
>CAZNHI010000493.1:0-1928 GCA_964572535.1 uncultured Dehalococcoidia bacterium | reverse complement strand
CTTTAGCGGGGGTTTGGGGGTGCCCCCCAACTTCAAAGGAGACTCCTCAACATGTCTGAACAAGCACCACCGCAGGGACGACCTGTCCCCACCCCGGACGAAGCCTCGCAGCCCTTCTTCGACGCCACGCGCGAGGGCAAGTTCCTGCTCAAGTACTGCCCCACCTGCAACCGCTACCTCGTCCCGGCCGCCGAGGTCTGCGACTCCTGCTTCGACTCCTCTATCGAATGGCGGGCGTCCTCCGGCAAAGGCACTATCTACAGCTTCGTGCTCAACCATCAGGTGGTTCACCCTGGCTTCAAGGACCTCGTCCCCTACAGCGTCATCGTCGTCGAGCTCGAGGAAGGGCCGCGCTTCACCAGCACCTACGACGGCCCCAACGAAGAGATCAAGGTCGACATGCCCGTCCGCGTCACCTTCGAAGCCCTCGGCGAAGTGACCGTTCCCAAGTTCACAAAGGCCTAACGCCAGAGAAACCCATTGCGAGCCAGAGCGCGTCTAGCGTGAGGCGAAGCAATCTCGGTCCAGGGCTGCGGGCCGCTCGGAAGGTATTCGTACGGCTAAACGCCGCCCGCCGGAGCTCTCAAGTCCTCCGCGGAAACGGTTGCCCGCGTCGCAGCCCGTTCGCCCTCCCGCATCGGCTTAGCAGGCTCTAACCCCGGCGTCGAAAAGTGAATCGAACCCCTGAAGTCGGCCTGCGCGTCTCCCGGCGTCACCTTCTCGTCAGCGCGCCGGTGCACGATAGCGCCCTGCTTCGCCAGCTTTAGCTGCAGCTCCGCCACGGGCACATCGCGCAGCTTCACGTTGCGGCTCAACGCCAGCGAAGCCGCGATCCCCGCCGCGTGGCCCATCACCCAGCACTCCGGGATCTCCCGCAGCGCCGCGTGCGACCGCGGGTCCGCCGAGAGGTTGCGTCCCGCGGCCAGTAGGCCTTCGAGCTTCCAGGGCACCAGGGCGCCGTAGGGAATCTCCAGCGTCGGAAACTCCGGCGTCATGCCCGGACACAACCCGATCGTCGTCCTGGCGCTTCCATCGTTGCGCCACTCGTCCAGCGTCACCCGCTCGATGCCAGCCAGGCGCCGTGCGTGCCGCGTGCCGATCTGCGCCGCGCTGTCCATGATCCACGCCCGCTCGAAGCCCGGCACGTTATTGCGGAACCACAGCAGCCCGGCGCGCATGATGTCCCGCGACCGAAACTCCACCTCCGTCAGGTCCGCCACGTTCAGCGCCGAGTAACCCGACATCTTCGGCGACATGAACAGCGCCACCGAGTCGTATGGCGTGGCGTGCGCGCGCATGTTGATCCCCGCATCCGCCGCCTTGCGCATCAGATCGCTGTGTTCCGCCGTGCGCAGCATCCGGAAGTCCAGGTAGCGCGGCATATCGACGTTGCCGAAGCGGAAGCTCGTGTTGATCCGCGCGTGAGCGCCCTCGTTGTCGAAGTCATTCTCGAACTCAGCGCCAGCCAGCGCGAAGATGTCGCCGTCACCCGTGCAGTCGATGACGATGGGAGCCAGCAAGGCCTTGCGACCCTCCTTGCTCTCGAAGATCACGCCCTTGACGTCGTCGCCGTCCTTCACCGCCGCGACGGCCCAGCAATGCAGCAGTGTGTGCACGCCGGCCTCGCGCACCATGTCGTTGGAGATCAGCTTCATCGTCTCCGGGTCGATGGTCGGTGACCACTGCACCACTCCTCTGAGAGCGCTGGTGCGCTGGCCCCAGTAAGCCGCCTGCACCGGGTCTTTCGAGCCCCAAAGCTCCTTCGGCGGGCCCAACGTCGCCTCCGGGCCGCAGCGCTCCATCATCTCCGCGCCGATGCCCGCGACCACCAGGTTGCCCTCCCAGTCGTTCATGCGGTCGATCCAGAAGACAAGGCCCCCGGTCGCCAGGCCGCCCAGATAACCAAAGCGCTCCAGGAGCACCACCTC
>CAZNHI010000492.1:0-1942 GCA_964572535.1 uncultured Dehalococcoidia bacterium | reverse complement strand
TGCACCAGGTTGATCTCAGCCATCATTACGCTGACTTACGCGAGTAAGTACTAGTTCAGGGGAGCAGTCGACGTCTACGTCTCCAGGGTGCGGTGATCCGGCAGTGCAGCCCGCCAACCTCACTCGGATCGTGCTGGACCCCACTAGGTCGAATGCTTCTCCAGCGGGCTGCCAGTACTCGACGCCTGCCAAGGCTCCTACCATCTGCCTGACGAGTTGGACGTATTCCCCCGTGCCGCATAGCGGCGCGGCTCCTTGGGGTTCAAAGCTGATGGCCGAACCCCGAGGATCGTGGCTCACCGCCAGGTCTAGTTCCGCACAGCCCGGATCGAACAACACCGTGTCGGCCCCCTCATGGAAGTGCAGGTACCAGCCGACGTCAGACCCGGGCTCCGGGATCGCTGTGGCCGAGAACGACTCAATGACCCAGTGCGTGCCGCCGACGAAGGGCGAATCACCCACAGATGCCGCCGGGGGTGAAGGATCAGACGGTCGGGTTGGCGCAGGCGGGCCGACGTCCGCCGGCCGCACCAGGAGGCTGATGCCGATCAGGAGCGTCACTACGAGCACCGTGGCGCCCAGGGCAAGAGGCGCAATCCGGTTCAGCCCTGAACGACCCGACTCGAGCATGGGCTCGCCAGTCAAGCGAACCAGCCAAGCAGGGCGCGGCCGGCTGCGGCCCGTCGTCTCCAGCACCGCCTCGAGCAGACCTTCGGGCTGGCGGGACGGCGCCGATTCATCGAGCCAGGATCGAAGCAACAGGTCGAAGTCGCGCTGCGCGCTCATGCGATACCTCCAGCGGGCTGGGCCTCGGCCCGTTCCTGGGCGTCGACGGCGGCGCGGAGGGCCCGAGTTGCCCGACTGAGCCGCGACTTCATGGTGCCGAGCGGCATGCCCATCACGGCGGCTGCCTCCGCTAGTGGCAGGTCGATGTAGTAGTGGAGCACCAGGACGGCACGTTCGTCCGCCGAGAGGCGGGCGAAGCCACGTTCAAGTTGATCGCGGATGGCCAGCAAGCGCTGGTCATCGTCCACGGACCACAAGTCGTGAAAATCCGTGAGCTCCACTTCGGCAGCGGAACGGCGCCTCTCGTGGCGTGCCACGCGGTAGCAGGCGCGCACGGTGAGCCGATGCAGCCATGCGTCGAAGCGATCGGGTTCCCGCAGGCCTCGAATGTCCCGCCATGCGGCGATTAGGGCGTTCTGGACGGCGTCATTGGCGGGTTCCGCGTCGCGCAGAATCAGGTAGGCCACGCGGTACAAACTGCCGATCGTAGCCGCTGCGAGCTCGGAGAACGCGGCGTGGTCGCCGGCTGAGGCCCTCACCACTAGATCGCGCTGCATGTTGTCCACCATAGGCGTCGCGACCAACGTGGCCGCTTTCACATGGTATGGGCACCGTCAGTAGTAAATGGTTCCACTTGCCCTGGGATAGACCTACGTGGCGTGGGCATACCTCTGCAGCTGGGCGGTCTTGGTCCGGTGACAGGAGCGGCAGACACCCTCGGCGAAGCGCGAGGCTGCGTCGGAGGCTAGACGTAACTAGCGAGGCGGACACACTCGGCTACCAATGCGACGTGCGCCCGTAGCTCAGTGGATCAGAGCAGCTGACTTCGGACCATTCCCACCGGTGCGCTGTGCTTTCGAGTTTGGGCGGGGGAGCGAAACAGGCCGAGTTATCTGCTCTCTTTGAGCACGACGACACCGCGGGGCCCCGGCTTACGGCTACCGACGGCGTGGAGCAGCTCTCCTGCGTTCGGCGGACTGCGTTGGAGCAGCGAGTTCCCACTCGAAGTTGTCGAGCAGCGCCACGACTTCCGGAGCCTCCCAGGCGCGGTTACGGCGGCGACCGACATGGATCGGCTTCAGGATGTCGGCATCCTGTAATGCGAGAACGGCCAACCGGGCGGCTTCGTAGCTGACGTCCGCGATCTCGGCGGCGA
>CAZNHI010000491.1:0-1960 GCA_964572535.1 uncultured Dehalococcoidia bacterium | reverse complement strand
AGTTGACCTGCACGCCGGCCAGATACAGGGCTTCTTCAACATCCCGCTGGACGAGCTAACAGCGATCTCGCAGGTCAGCGCGCACTTCAAAGAGCGCGACATCCCGGACCTGACGGTGCTGGCGACGGACGTGGGCGGTGAGAAGCGCGCGCGCAACGTGGCGCGCCTGCTGGACGCGCCGCTGGCCATCGTCTCCAAGGAGCGCATCGGCAACGAGGAGCGGGTGGCGGCGCAGGCGCTGATCGGCGACGTGCGCGGACGCAACGTGCTGATCGTCGATGACGAGATCGACACGGGCGGCACGATCATGTCGGCGGCGGAGATTGCGCTGCAAAACGGCGCCCTGAGCGTGCGCGTGGCCTGCATCCACCCGATCCTGGCCAAGAACGCGGTGCAGCGGATCTGCGGCAGCGACACCATCGAAGAGCTGGTTTGCACGGACACGATCCCGCTGACGCCGGAGAAACGACACCCGAAGATTACGGTGCTCTCGATAGCGCCGCTGCTGGGCGAGGCGATCACGCGCATTCACAGCGGACGCTCGGTGGGAGAGCTGTTCTCGTAGGCGCGACAAACCTGAGGAAGACAAAGAGGCCGGTGGCGAACCCACCGGCCTCTTTGCGCCTACCTGCAGGCAGGCAGGCAGGCAAGGGAAGGGACCCTGGGCGCGATGAATCGCGCCCCTACTGAGCGAAGGTGCGGGCGCCGGCGCCGGCGCGGATGCCCGTGGTGTCACCCTGGGCGTCCGGTTGGCCGTCGCCGTCCTTGTCGCACTCGGGCTTCGTGCGCGGGGTGCCGTCGTCTGACGGTGCGCGATCCTGAGGCGTCGTGGGCGCGGCCTCTTGCGTGGCCTCCGGTGTCGGCTCCTGGGCACTGACCAGCGTGCTGCCAAAGAGCAGACCGCCGGCCAGCAACGAGAGCCCGGCGACGCCGGTTGCCAGTCCTAGCTTGATGTTCCTACCACTCAACTTCCAGCCTCCTCGGGGTTGATTCGTCCCTTGAGCGGGACTTCTTCAGGCTACGGCAGGTGGCGGCGGAAGGGTGTTTAAGGTTCCCTAAATGAGTGTGAAATGCGGGGGAGTCGGGATTGAAGATGGGGAGGGCCCCATGCCCCCGCTGAAGGGGCGCATCCGGCGCAGTTGTTCGACGGCGCGAGGGGGAGTCGACGAAGGCCTGAAATGCGGGGGAGTCCTATTGGGCGGTATGGGCCAAGGGCGCATAATGGACGTGTAGAACGAGGAACATATGGCTTTATTCTCCAAACTCTTCACGGGCGCTAACGACCGTGAGGTAAAGAAGCTCCAGCCGATCGGGGACGAGGTCAGCGACCTTGAGCCTGAGACGCAGGCGTTGAGCGACGACGCGCTACGGGCCAGGACGGACGAGTTCCGCGGCCGGGTCGCTGAGGGCGAGACGCTGGAAGACGTGCTGCCGGAAGCGCTGGCGGTGATCCGGGAGGCGATCCGGCGGCGGCTGAGCCAACGCGCCTTCGACGTGCAGGTGCTGGGCGCGATGGTGCTGCACCAGGGCAAAATCGCGGAGCTGAAGACCGGCGAAGGCAAGACGCTGGTCGCGGCGTTGGCGCTGTACTTGAACGCGCTCGAAGGCAAGAGCGCTCACCTGATCACGGTCAACGACTACCTCTCGAAACGTGACGCGCAGTGGTACGGCCGCGTGCTGGCCTGGATGGGCATCAGCGTTGGCGTGCTGCAACACGACGCATCTTTCCTGGTATCCGCCGATGCCGTGAACGAAGAACCGGGCATGGAGTACCTGACGCCCTGCAGCCGTCGCGATGCCTACGCGGCCGACGCTACCTACGGCACTAACCACGAGTTCGGCTTCGACTATCTGCGCGACAACATGGCGCAGGACGCCTTGAACCAGGTGCAACGAGGGCGCCACTTCGCGATCGTCGACGAGGTGGACAACATCCTGATCGACGAGGCGCGGACGCCGC
>CAZNHI010000490.1:0-1965 GCA_964572535.1 uncultured Dehalococcoidia bacterium | reverse complement strand
CTCTGGCAGCTTGACATCCTCCCAAACGTGGTACTCATGGTCGTGCCGCGGGTTGGACGCCTCGAACGAATAAGCTCCGGCGTCAATTCTCAGCATGATGTCGACCAGGTCCTTCAGCGGCATGTCGTACAGCCTCGGCCCCATGTCGATGCTGTAGCAGGTGTGGAAGCGCACCATCTCCGCGGGGATGCCACGCAGCGCGTAATTGACCAGCTCCGCCCTCTGCTCCATCCAGCTGCGGCATTCCGCCAGGCTAAGCTCCGGCACTTCGTTGTAGTGCGTGGAGAACCGCGGGTCGTCCACCTGTAACACCAGGCCCGCATCCACGATTGCCCGGTACTCTTCGCGCATGGCGTCCGCGAGCGCTTGCTGAAACTCCTCGTCGGTCTTGTAGTACTCATTTCGACGCTGGCCCTCGATGTTGTTCACCGAAATAGACGGCATGAACGCCTCGACGACCTGCAGGCCCTGGAGCGCCGACCTGAGGTTGGCAATGTCCTTCTGCAACGCCTCCTGGCCGCGATAGGCTATCGCACCAATGCAAACGATGGTCACCGCCGGCGTCAGCGGCGCGCCCTGTACCTGCTGCTGCTCCGCGTAGTACTCAGGGAACGCCAGACGCTCCCGCGTGCCCGCCCAGGAGCCGGGCACGTCGCCACCTGGTCGCGTCTCGAATCCAGACAGACGGTCGGCCACATACGTGATGAAGCTCGGCTTGCCCTGCTCGCCGTCAGTTACCACGTCGATGCCGATTTCTGCCTGGCGCCGGACTACATCCGCAACTGCGGTCCTTGTCTGCGCCGCGAAGGCTGTCTCGTCGTAGGCGTCGCCTGCTGCGCGTGCCCTGAGCATCTCGAACAGGTCATGAGGTCGCGCCAGGCTACCCACGTGGGTCGTGAGGATGCGGTCAGTGCTCTGCTTCATTGTCGGCCCTCCTGTAGCTGCAGGTTCTTCAGACCTGCCCGTCACACCTGGCTCCTGCAGGTTCTTCAGACCTGCCGGTTACATATGGCTACTGCACGTCCTGCAGATCGGCCCGGCGCAGGCGTAGCCGCAGGTCCTAATGCTCACGTAGCTGCAGGTTCTTCAGACCTGCGTGGAAGCCTCCCGCTGCCGCAGCACCTCGTACAGCACCAGCGCCGTCGCCACCGACAGGTTCAGCGACTCCACGTACCCGGCCATCGGGATGCGCACCAGCTCGTCGCACTGCGCAATCTGCTCCTTCGAGAGGCCGGCGCGCTCGTTGCCGCCCAGGATCACCACCGGCTTCGTCGCGTAGTCGGCCTCCCGGTAGTCCTTCGTGCCCTCCAGCGCCGTGCCGACCACGGTGCATTCGCTCCGAGGCAGCCAGCGCGCCAGCTCCTCCGGCGTCGAGCGCACGATACGCTGGCTGAACAGCGCCCCCAGCGAGCCACGCACCGCGACCGGGTGATACGGGTCCGTGGAGCGTCCGGTCAGGATCACACCATCGCCGCCGATTGCGTCGCAGGTGCGGATCAGCGTGCCCAGGTTGCCGGGGTGCTGAATATCATGCAACACCAGCCAGCAGCGTCGCGTCTCGCTGACCGAGGCGAGGGTCTCCCAGCGCTGCGCGATCACCGCCCCCACCGACTGCGCCTCCTCGCGAAACGACAGCGCGTCGAACAGGTCCGGCGTCACCTCCAGCAGCGGTACGTTCAGTTCCTCCAGCGCGTCTACCAGCGCCACCTCGGACCTAGTCAGACGCTCAGGGGCGAGCACCACCTGCTCGAAGGCCGCACCGGTCTGCAGCGCCGCACGCAACAGCCGCTCGCCCTCGGCGAAGAAGGCGCCCGTGGCGTCGCGCTCCTTCTTCTCACGCAGGGCGCGGATAGCCTTGACGCGGTCGTTCTGCCGGCTGGAAATTACCGTCATCGGAGAGCAGAGTCGGCCTGTCTAAGGCCGTGGGGGTACAGGGGGCGGAGCCCCTTGACGGGGGGCCTGGGG
>CAZNHI010000489.1:0-1974 GCA_964572535.1 uncultured Dehalococcoidia bacterium | reverse complement strand
GGCCCCAACTTCCAAGGCAGGATCTTTAGCGGGGTTTGGGGCAGAGCCCCATCTTTCAATACCGAGGCACGGATTGAGCGAAGTCACAGAATCAGAAGCCACGCCGGCGCCCGCCGCACCCTATCAGCCAGCGCCTTACCAGCCCGCGCCCTACCGGCCGTCCGAGAGCCGTGACTCCTCCGGTGAGCGCCCACGCCGCCGTACCGGTGGTGGTGGTGGCGGCGGTGGCCGTTTCGGCAGACGCCGTGTCTGCGCCTTCTGCGTCGACAAGGTCACCTCGATCGACTACAAGGAGTCGGCCAGGCTGCGACGCTACATCTCCGACCGCGGCAAGATCGAGCCACGGCGCAAGACGGGCACCTGTGCCCGCCACCAGCGCATGCTCACCCTCGCCCTCAAGCGCGCGCGTCACGTCGCCCTGCTACCCTTCACCGCAATGCACATCCAGCTCTCTGGCATCTTCCCTTCTCGCTCCCGCGATTCTGCCTGATCCGAACATGGGCCGAATGCCTTGGCAGGAGGGAGCCCCGTCCTGAGCCGCCTCGTACGCTCATTCACCCACATCTTCGGTGACGCCTCCAGCGTCGATCCCGAACGGCGCAACGCCGTCCTCCTCATCGGCGGTATCAGCGTTGTTGTCGCCTTTGCCCTCTTCCTCATCGCCTTCGGTTACTACACCGACCGCGTGCAGCCACGCCAGGAAAACGTCCTGCGTGTCGGCGACCGTCACTTCAACTACGCCTTCATCGAAAGGCGCATCAAGTCAGACGTTGCCCAGGGCATCTTTGACACCCAGGACGTCTCCAACAGCATCACGCAGAGCATCGCCCGCATTCAGCGCGAAGAGCTGATCCGGCTCATCGCCCGCGAACGCGGCATCACCGCCAGCAGCGACGAAATCGACGACGAAATCGGCCGTACCATCGGCATCGGCACCGAAGTCGATCACAACACCGTCGCCGCCGGCCTGCGCCGCGAACTGCTACAGGTTCGGCTCCCCCTCGATGACTACCTCGAGACGGTCGAGGCAGAGGTGCTCCAGGACAAGATCGAGGCCGAGATCGCGGCTGCGATTCCACCTCAGACGGAGCAGGTCAACCTCCTGCTCATCGCGGCCGGCTCACAGTCCAACGCCATCCTCGCCAAAGAGGCCCTGGACGCCGGCCAGAACTTCGCGGCGGTTGCCAAGCAGTACTCAGGCGATGACACCGCGGCTGCAGGCGGCGTCTTCGGCTGGGCGCCCAGGGAACTACTAGACCCTGAGCTTGCCCCTGTCGCGTTCAGCATCTCCGGCCGTAGCGACATCATCGAGACCAAGACCGACTTCTACATCATCGAGGTCCTCGGCAAGGAACTCCGCGACGTCTCCGCTCAGCTCCGGACGGACATCGGCAACCGCGGCTTCCGCGAACTCCTCGAAGCGACCTTCAACAACACGATCTTCGCCTACAACCTCACCCAGGACCAACTGCTCCGCCTCGCCAACGAGATCGGGGCCCTCACCGGTGGCTGATCCCCCTTCCGTCCGCGTTGCCCTGCTCGGCGCAGGCACCGTGGGCGCCGAAGTCGGCCGCGTCCTCCTGGAAAAGCGCGAAACGTACTCGCGGCGTCTCGGACGCCCCCTCAGCCTCGCCGGCGTCTACGTCCGTGACCTCACCCGCCAACGCACAGGCATAGACCCGGCGCTCTTGACCAACGACGCCTCCAGCCTCCTCGACGACCCCACCGTCGACATCGTCGTCGAACTGCTCGGCGTCGAGCAGCCCGCCGTCGACTGGATCAGCCGCGCCCTGCGTAACGGCAAGTATGTCGTTACCGCCAACAAAGAAGTCATGGCCAAGCACGGCTCGCAACTTCTCGCCCTCGCACGGGAGCACGGCGTCGATCTCCTCTACGAAGCCAGCGTCGGCGGCGGCATCCCCATCATCGCGCCCCTCAAACGCGACCTCCTCGCCAACGACATCAGCGCCATCT
>CAZNHI010000488.1:0-2016 GCA_964572535.1 uncultured Dehalococcoidia bacterium | reverse complement strand
ATCGTCAGCGTCGCGCCGGCCGCCTTGCCCACGCCCAGCGCCAGGTGCCCCGCTTTGCGTCCCATCACCGCCACCATGAACCAGCGATTCGTGCTGCGCGAGTCCTCCATAATCGTCAGGACAAGCTCCGTACCCACGTGACGCGCCGTCTCGTAACCGAAGGTCGGCATACCGGAGGGCAGCGGCAGGTCGTTGTCGATCGTCTTCGGCACGTGCGCGACCTTGATCGCACCGCCGGCGAGCTCCGCCACTGCCGCCGCCGAGAACGCCGTGTCGTCGCCGCCGATCGTCAGCAGATAGGTGATGCCCAGGCGCTTCAGCGTGTCGACGACCTTGCTCAGCGCCTCCGGGCTGCTCACCGGGTTGGCCCTCGACGTCCGCAGTATGGAGCCCCCCTGGAAGTGGATCCGCGACACGTCCTCGATCGTCAGCTCGCGCGCCCGGTCATCCCGGCCCGCGATCAAGTTCTCGAAGCCGTCCAGCAACCCGATGACCTTGAGGCCCGAGTTACGCGCCTCGATGGTTACCGCGCTGATCACGCTGTTGATGCCTGGGGCGGGCCCGCCGCCCACCAGGATACCCAGCGTCTTATTGCTCCCGTTGCTCATGGCGTGCTCCCATTCTGCAACCAACGCCGGGCCGGGCCGTGAATCAGAACGGGCAGAAGGCGCCTGCAAGCGGCGCCACGCCTCGGCTCACCGGCCCCACGTCATAGCGCCGGCCTGCTATCAGTGTAGCGGTGGCGCCAATCCCTCGCGATAAGGGAAGTGCAGTAGTCGAGATCGTTAACCCGATCTTTACCGCGACTGTACCGTACAGACCGCGGTGGTCGCCGGCTTGCCAGAGGCGATGTCCAGCAGATTCGCGGTCCTGTCCGCCAACGCCGCCTCAGCCAGCATCGCGAACAGCCGCAAGCCGGCGCTCTCCCGCGACGCGCCCACTTCGGCGACCAATGCTCCGTTCGTCGACTCGCAGGCCGGCGTGAACGCTTCGAAGCGCGTCTGCGTAAACACCTCGACGCTGGCCCTGCAGACGCCGGAACCCGGCCCGCAGACCAGGTACAGCCCTTCTTCGGACAAATCGATGTGGTAGGCGTCACAGCCCGGACAGCCGTCCTGTCGCTCGCCGGCCAGGCAGCCGCCGGGGCCGCAGATACGCAGCACGGTGCCACAGGGCCACTCGGCGTCTCGCTCCGGCCCCACCGCAACGATGCCGCCGTTATCGGACGAGTATTTCGCGCCGCCGCAGCCCAGCGCCTGACCATTGAAAGACGCGCCGTAGTGCGTCACGGCCACGTCCTGCACAAGCTCCACCGAAGTCAGGCCGTCTGTAGACCGCCTCACGTCCTCGGAAAGCCGCGCCGCGGAATCGAGTATCTTCAGTGCCACGCTGTCCAGGTTTGCCTCTGGACTGGGCGCTACCACGTGTGGTTCGGGGAATAAGTCTGGCAGACGATTGCTTTGGGTTAAGCCTCCTGCGATAAGGGCTACGACCAGAAACCCGATACTGACAACGCTGCGGGTTTCCGGACTTCGCCGGCTCAGATACTTGTCTCCTCGGCCAAAGAATAGCCTCCTCCGCAAAAAGCGAGACAGCCATGAGCGGCTGCGTAGACCAATGTCCAGGAATACCGTAGGCAGAATCCCCGCTATGGTAAAGTCTTTTCCGACCTGGGCGATTTCAGCGGCCTGGCGGCCAACCTCTGGCCTAAAGACCCTCTGACGGGAGAGACCTTCCCCGGCGGCCGCATCCCAGCCGAACGGATTCTGCCGCAGTCCCGCTTCTTTATCGACGAATTCATTCCTAAGGCGTCTCGAGCCAATGAGCTGGTTCGGATAGAGCGACGTACGATTCAAACCGCTCAACTTGCACTTCGAATCGACCATCAACTGTCCACCGTCGACAGCGTCAACGCCAGCGTCCGGCTCAGCCCCAACTATTTTGCAAGCCCCATCATCAACATTGAGCAGGGCGGATACAGCGCGCACCAGGGAACTCAGAACTTGGCTCTGCATC
>CAZNHI010000487.1:0-2027 GCA_964572535.1 uncultured Dehalococcoidia bacterium | reverse complement strand
GTGGTCGAGGTGGTCAGCGACCCCAGCGTGCGGGCTAAGCGGGCGTGGTCGCCGGGAGAGACGGAGCATTGAACGTAGAGGACCGGGTATTGAACGCAGGGGGGACCCTGCACCCCGCTAAAGGGGCGTCCTGAGCCTGTGCTGCAATGGACTCAGCAACCTGCCTCGCATACCGTAGCCACATCTCCACCGCCCGTCACGGGCGCTAGGCTGAGGATTCGATGAGCCTTCCCCAACGCATGAAATTCGGCACGTTCATGGCGCCGTTCCACCAGGTCGGCGAGGACCCGACGCTGTCGATGGAGCGCGACCTGGAGCTGCTGCAGTGGCTGGATTACCTGGGCTACGACGAGGCCTGGATCGGCGAGCACCACAGTGCCGGATGGGAGATCATCGCCTCGCCGGAGATCTTCATTGGCATCGCGGCGGAGCGCACGAAGCACATCAAGCTCGGCACCGGCGTGATCTCGCTGCCGTACCACCACCCGCTGATGGTCGCCAACCGTATGGTGCTGCTGGATCACCTGACGCGAGGTCGCGTCATGCTGGGGGTCGGCCCTGGGGCGCTGGTTACAGATGCCGTCATGCTGGGCATCGAGCCGAACACGCAGCGCCCGCGTATGGACGAGTCGATGGGCGTAATCATCCGCCTGCTGACCGACCCGACGCCGCTAACCCACAAGTCTGACTGGTTCACGTTGAACGAGGCGCGCTTGCACCTGCGGCCGTTTACGCAGCCGCACATGCCGCTGGTCGTCGCGGCGGCGGGCTCTCCGTCTGGGATGGCGCTGGCCGGGAAGTACGGGCTGGGTGTGCTGTCGATCGCGAACCCGAGGGGCGACGCCACGTTGGACGATTTCTGGGGCATCGCGGAAACGACGGCGGCGGAGCACGGCAAGACGGTGAGCCGTGACGAGTGGCGGCTGGTGCTGCACGCCCACATCTCCGACACGAAGGAGCAGGCGTTCGCGGACGTGAGGGCGCGCGCCGGCGTCTACTGGCGCGACTACTTCGAAGGGACGATGGGCTTCCCGCGGCCGTTCGAGAGCGACAAAGACAAGGTCGTCGAGGGCATGAACGAACGCCACATCTGGTGTATCGGCACGCCGGATGACCTGGTCGAAAGCATCCATCGCCTCGATCAGAGCAGCGGCGGTTTCGGCGGCCTGCTGATCCAGTCGGTGGACTGGGCCACGCGCGAACAGGTGAGGCACAGCTGGGAGCTGATCGCGCGCTACGTAAAGCCGCAATTCCAGGGCAGCCTGGTCAGCCTGCAGGCGTCCCAGCAAGACTCGGAGCGCATTGCCCAGAAGGTGCGCGAGCTGCGCGATGGCGCCATGGCGCAAGCGCGTGAGAGCTATGAGGAGCGCTCGCAGGCCGGGACGTAGGACGGGCCATGTTCGGAGTTCGCGTACTTCGACAGGCTCAGTACGAACGGATCCGGATCCTGGCTTTGGGCACCTGTCTTTTGCTCAGCCTCAGGGCACCTCGCCGTGGGGCAGTGGCTTCGAGCACATCTCCTTGATCTGGTCGATGATGTCTGACTGGTCGTACTGGCGCAGGATATTGATCCGGTTGCGGCTGGGGTCGCCCGCGTGCCAGAACTCGTAAATGTCCTGCCGCATGCCAAACGATGACATCGCCAGATCGTGCGCGAAGCGGAAGAGCCGCGACTTGTAGGTAACATCGACGTCCTTGCCGCGCATGAAGCGCTCCAGGTAGGGGCGCAGCTCCGGGTTCGCCAGGTCGTTCTCGCTGGGCTGCATGACGATGCCGGAGCCGCAGATCTCGCGCAGCAACTCCGTCATGCGGTGCGTGGTCTGAGGCAGCCAGACGGCCAGCGGGCCGATGCCCGGCCCCGGAATCTTCCTGGTCGAGTGCTCCATGCCGTCCATGGCCAGGCGCAGCATCTCGCAGTTCACCACCATCTCGCCCAGCTTGGAGCCGACTTCGCGGAACTCGTTGACGCCGATCGCCTCGGCGACCAGCGTGGCCACGGCGGTGATCAGACGGAAGCGGAACAGCGC
>CAZNHI010000486.1:0-2029 GCA_964572535.1 uncultured Dehalococcoidia bacterium | reverse complement strand
CCTTCTGCCCGAGGCACCATGGGCTTTGGCCTGGACATTCACGCTGAACTCGCCCTGATCAAGGAGGCAGCGGGCGACCGCTACGACGACATAGAGCTGTGTGTCTTCGCCGATCGAGCCGTGGTCACGGACGACCCCGAGCCCGCGCTGGTCAGGTTGGGCGAAGAGCTGCAGATCGCGCGCGACAAGCTGCTGGAGATGCCCCACACGCTGATTGGGGAGCCCGGCGCCATCGCGGAGCGGATCCTGGCCCACCGCGAGCAGTACGGGATCACGTATCGCATCGTGCCAGGGGCGCTCATGGAGGCGTTCGCGCCAGTGGTGAAACGTCTCGCGGGCGCCTGACCCCTCATCGCCACCCGCCTGCGCGTCGAAAATGATCTAAACGCTCGGAGAACGCACATGAATCTTCCCTACAACCTGCGCCGCGCCTCCCGTGTTGCGCTCCTCCTCGGCGCCGTGGCGCTGCTGGGCGCCTGCGATTCCGCCAAGCGCGACGACTCCGGCGAGATCGTCGACAGCGGCAACCTAGACGTGTTCACGATGAAGACGGGCGACTGCTTCCAGGACGTTGAGGTCAGCGAGGTGGAGGACGTCTCCGCCGTGCCCTGCAGCCAGCCGCACGACAACGAGGTTTACCACCTCTTCAGCCTCAAGGGCGGCAACTGGCCCGGTGAGGAGGCTGTCGAAATGGCGGCGGACGACGGTTGCCTGCCCGCCTTCGAGAAATACGTCGGCGCCGCGTATGAGGAGTCGCGCCTCGACTACAGCTGGCTGACTCCGACCAAACTCTCCTGGGAGCAGAGGAACGACCATGAGGTCGTATGCATCCTCTTCGACGGCAACCTGGACCGCCTCATGGGCTCTATGAAGGACAGCAGAGAGTAGCCTCGCTCCCGTCCTAGCGAAACGTATCCGGGCGCGATTGTATCTCGCGCGCGCCTTGTCCGCCGAGGTTTGACAGCATCCGCCCGGGGGTCTAAACCAATAGCGCCCTGCAAGCTTGCCGATTCGGAAACGGAAGTGAGCGATGAAGCGCAGCGAGAACCGCATCCTCAGCAGTCACGCCGGTAGCCTCCCGCGACCCCCGGACCTCCTGGAAATGAACCGCACAAAGCAGGCCGGCCAGCCGATCGACGAGGCGGCGCGCGCGGCGCGGATCAAGACGGCGTTGCCGGAGGTGGTCGCGAAGCAGATCGAAGCCGGCATGGACGTGATCAACGACGGCGAGTACGGCAAGACGAACTTCCTCAACTACGTCCAGGACCGGCTTGGCGGCTTCGAGCGCACCGGACGCCTGGAGCAGATGGGCGCAATGGCCGATAACCGGCGCGACCGCCACATCTTCCAGGAGTTCTACCAGGACGAGCTAGCCAACCGCTGGGGCGGACGCCCCCAGCTCGTCTGCACCGGCCCCGTCACCTACGTGGGCCAGGCGCTGCTCCAGACGGACATCGATAACTTCAAGGCAGCGCTGCAGGGCGCCAAGGTCGAAGAGACCTACCTTCCAGCGCTGGCGCCCACTTATGCCGGCGAGAACCGCTACTACAAGACGCAGGACGAGTACGAAATCGCCGTGGCCGAGGCGATGGGCGAGGAGTACCGCGCCATCGTCGACGCCGGTTTCGTCCTGCAAATCGACGACCCCGGCCTGCCGGCGCAGTGGGACGCCCACGTCCCCGCGATCAGCGTGGAGGAGTACCGCAAGGACGCCGCCCGTCGCGTGGAGCTGGTCAATCACGCCCTGCGCGGCATCCCGGAGGAGCGGATTCGCTACCACATCTGCTGGGGTAGCTGGCACGGACCCCACGTCACCGACCTGCCGCTGGAGGACATCGTCGACCTAATGCTGCAGGTCAAGGCGCAGTGCTACTCGATCGAGGCTGCGAACGCCCGCCACGAGCACGAATGGCGCGTCTGGCAGGACACGAAGCTGCCGGACGGCAAACTCCTCATGCCCGGCGTCGTCAGCCACGCCACCAACGTCATCGAGCACCCGCGCCTCGTCGCGGACCGCATCGTCCGTTAC
>CAZNHI010000485.1:0-2030 GCA_964572535.1 uncultured Dehalococcoidia bacterium | reverse complement strand
GCTCGCTGGCGTGCAGGCCTTCGGGCAAAGGCGCGTCAGAGACGGCCGGCGGCTTGCCGAGCACGGGAGGCGGCACGACGGCGCGGATCGCTGCCAACTCGACGCGGCGTTGGGCCAGCAGCGCCTTGTCGGGCGTCGTCTCGTCTTCCAACGTCTGGATTAGCTCCGGACGGTAGAGGTAAAAGACATCGTCCACAGCGTCGAGCAGGCCCTGGGACTCCAGGTGCCGGCCAATGGACAGCCAGCGTGCCCGTGAGGCGGCGGTGAGGCACTGATCCGTGTAGTAGTTGTGGTCTTCGAGGTTGGGCAGGTGCTCCTGCGCGATCGGGAGCAAGCTCAGCAGGTCGGCTGCCTCAGCGTCATCAGCCGCCGCTTCACGTAGCTCGGCTTCGAGGCTCTCTCGGCGCTGCTTCTGCTGCTCGTGCATATCGAGCGGCCCCCGCCCGTCCTCGACGCGGGCGTAGGCCCGCGCCATCGCGATCGGCATCGCCGCGTCTTCGCGCCAGTTGGGCCGATCCTCGACGAAGCCCTCGGCGCTGCTGCCGAACGCCTGCTGCAGCTTCGCCAGGTGCTCGCCGAAGACCTGGCCGCCCGGCGTGTTCGGCACCTCCTCGCCGCGGTCGAGAGCGCCTGCAACGTCCGGGTTGGCGCGCAGGATACGGCTCAGTTCCCAGAGCAGGGCCGCGCGGCTCAGCGAGGCGTTGGGCACGCCCTGCAGCAACGCCAGCGCGTCGTCACGGCGTTCGGCGCCGAAGCGCTCCATATACGCCTGCTGGAACCGGCCGGAGACGACGTGAGCGGGAAAGACGGCGGCGCGGTGCACGGCGCCGAAGACGCGCCAGTACTCGCGCCGCTGCTCGTCCAGCGTCTCTTCCCAGGCGCCGGGAGCCACGCTGGTGGGATCGAAGTTAGCCAGCGCGGCGATGACCTTGTCGACCTCCGGCTGCCACTCCTGGCGCCAGCGCCGCATCTCCTCGACTGACGCGGGCGGCTCCTGGCCGCGCATGGCCGCGTCCGGGCTGGGCACCATGTCCTCGCGCATGTACGTCAGGCCGTGGAGGTGCAGGCTACGCGGCGGGAACTCGTCGCTGGCCGGGCGCCCGGCGGCGAAGTGGTTGCCGATCAGCGGCGAGGAGGAGACGGGCATGTGCTCATCGAAGAGGACCCAGGTGTAGTCGGCCAGCCTGGGGTCTGGCAGCTCGAAGGTGATCTCGGTGGACATAGGCCTCGCTTGTTTACAACGCGTTAACAATGGAGGTCAGTATAGCGGGAGGAGGCTTAGAGGCAGCCGGAGGCTCAAGGCATCTGGTTGATGATCGGGTTGACCTGCTCCGCCAGGAGGCGGCTCTGCTCCATCATCTCCTCGTCTGTGGAGACGATGGGGCGCGCCACGAACTTCGAGACGCCCTGTGCGCGGAACTCGCTCACCAGCTCGACAATCGAGTCCGCGTCGCCGACGGCCATGAAGGCGCGAGGGTCGGCGTCTGCGCCAAAGCGCGCGCGGAAGGTCTGCACGCTGCGCTGGACCACGGGCTCCTCCCAACTGCCGAACCGGAAGCTGAAGCCGCAGCCAAAGTGGTCGTCGTCGATCGGGCGGCCCAGCTCTGCCGACTTCGCCTTGATCGCCGTGACCACGCGCCCGACCGCCTCCGGGCCCTGCGCCGCGCCGGCCAGCCAGCCGTTGCCGTAGCGCGCCGTGCGCTCGATCGCCGCCTCTGAGCTGCCGCCGATCCAGAGCGGTAACGGCTGCTGCTTGGGCTTCGGGGCAATCGTGACCTTTTCGTAATGGTAGTACTTGCCGTCGAAGCTAACGTCGTCTTCGGACCAGAGGCGGGTGAGCAGCGCCAGCATCTCGTTGCTACGGGCGCCACGGCCGCGCGTGTCGATGCCGAGCGCCTTCCACTCCGGCGCCACGTCGTTACCCACCCCAAACATCGGCAACAGCCGCCCATCGCTCAGGTAATCGATTGTTGCGCACTCCTTGGCCAGCACCAGCGGGTCGCGCAGCGGCAGGACGGTGGCGTTCATAC
>CAZNHI010000484.1:0-2036 GCA_964572535.1 uncultured Dehalococcoidia bacterium | reverse complement strand
GGCTGCTCGTGTCGAACGCGGCATCGGCGGCGGCGCTCTGGCTGCTCTGGTCGCTCGTGCGACGCCGCTGGGGCGAGCCGGCAGCCTGGCGGGCGCTCCTGCTCCTGCTGGCGTTTCCGACCGCCTTCTTCTTAAGCCTGGTCTACACCGAGTCGCTCTTCCTGTTGCTGGCGGTAGCGACGTTCTGGGGGCTCGACAGGGCCTCGACGCAGTCAGGGGCGGGTGCAAGGCAGGGGCTGGCGATTGCGGCCGCTGCGGCGTTCCTCATGCCCCTCACACGGGCCATCGGCGCCGTGGTGGTGCTACCGATCGCGATCTGGGCGCTCACAACCTGGTGGCAGCAGGCAACCGCGGGCGCGCGACCCTCCCGCTCCTGGTTGCTGGTTGCCGGCTGCCTGTTGCTCGCTCCCCTCGCGGGCGTAGTCGCCGACGCCGCCTACATGCAGCTCGCCGCCGGCGACTGGCTGGCGCACGTCCACGGCGAGGCCCTGTTCCCGGCGCACTGGCAACGGAGCAACGCCCTCCAGCCCTGGCTGCTCGCGACGGAGTTCGCGGGCCGCGGACTCTCCTTCCACGGCTTCCTCAACTCGACGCTGGACCGGCTGTTCTTCCTGGCCTTCGTGGCGTCCGCGCCGCTGGTCTACCGGCGCGTCGACCGGCCGCTGTTCGTGTTCTACATGTTGCTCGGCCTGCTACCGCCCCTGCTGGGCAGCTTCATGGCCTACACCCGGCTGCTGCTACCCGCGTTCCCCTTGTTCATCGCCTGGGGCGCCTACCTGCAACACAGGCCCCGCCTGCTCACGGCGCTGGTGGCCTCGATGGCCCTCATGCAGGCGCTGGCCCTGCTGGTCCACACCTCGTCGCGCTGGGTCGCCTGACCACTACGCCCGCCCGTCGACACGTCGTATGTCTGCGCGGCTTAACTGTGGCGTACACACACCCTCAATTGATTGTTTGCCCGCCGAAACCCCCGAAAACACCACAAAAAAAGAGGCCCCCGCATCACCGGAAGCCCCTGTCTGATTGACTCGCACTGTTCCGGGGTTGAGGTCCGGCGGCGCCAAAGCAAGAGGCCCCCGAAAACTCGGAGGCCTCTCTGATTCGACGTACGCCGCTTAGGGAGAGCGACAGCAGTCTGCCCTACGCTAGTAGTCCATGTGGTCCATGCCCTGCGGCATCTGGGGCATCGAGCCCGGCGCCTCAGGGATGTCCGAAACCAAAGCCTCCGTCGTCAGCACCATCGTCGCGATCGACACCGCGTTCTCCAGCGCACTGCGCGTCACCTTCACCGGGTCGATCACGCCGCGCTCGATCATGTTGCCGTAGACCGCGTCCATCGCGTCGTAGCCAAACTCCGGGTCCTTGCTCTTGCGCACCGCATCCACAACCACGGTGCCTTCGACGCCGGCGTTCTCGGCGATCGCGATCAGGGGCTCTTCGAAGACGCGCTTGAGCAGGAGGACGCCGGTGCGCTCGTCGCCGGGCTCCATGGTGGCGGCCAGCGCATCCAGCGGCCCCTGGCAGCGGATCAGCGCCACGCCACCGCCGGGCACAATGCCCTCCTCGACAGCGGAGCGCGTGGCCGACAGGGCGTCCTCCACGCGCAGCTTCTTCTCCTTCAGCTCCACCTCCGTAGGCGCGCCGACCTTGAGCACCGCGACGCCGCCCGACAGCTTCGCCATGCGCTCCTGCAGCTTCTCGCGGTCGAAGTCCGACGCCGTCTCGTCGATCTGCGCCCGGACCTGCTTCATCCGAGACTGGATCGCCTCATCGGTGCCGCGGCCCTCGATGATCGTCGTGTCGTCCTTGGAAGAGATCACGCGCCGCGCCCGGCCCAGGTCGGCGATCTGGGCGCCTTCCAGCTTGCGGCCCATGTCCTCCGTGATGAAGGTACCGCCCGTGAGGATCGCGATGTCCTCGAGCATCTCCTTGCGGCGGTCACCGAAGCTCGGCGCCTTGACCGCGAGCGCGTTGATCGTACCGCGCAGCTTGTTGACCACCAGCGTCGCCAGCGCCTCGCCATCGAGGTCGTCGGC
>CAZNHI010000483.1:0-2037 GCA_964572535.1 uncultured Dehalococcoidia bacterium | reverse complement strand
TGGCGAATTGGACCTCTCCGGTTTCCAGCACCGCGCTGATGGCGCGGCGATCCAGGTGCGACTCTACTCCGAGGATCCTGGCAAGAACTTCCAGCCGGCGACCGGCGTGCTGACCGAGATGGTGTTTTCGCGCACGGCGCGCATCGAAACCTGGGTCGCGCGCGTCCCTTACGAAGAGGGGCGCTTCGGCACCCATATTGTCCTGCGCCTCACAACCGATGACGGCCTGCGGGGCGTCGGCTACGTCAGCAACCTGACGCCCTGGGCGCTCAAGGCTCAGCGCGCCGCCATCGAAGCCTTCGCCGAGCAGGTCGTCGGGCAGGACCCAATGCAGGTCGAGAGCATCAACGCGAAGCTGCTCTACATCTTCACGCGCATCCAGCTCTCCGGCCTGGCCAACAGCGCCGCCGGCGTCGTCGACATCGCCCTCTGGGACCTCAAGGCGCAGGCGCTGGGCCAACCGCTCTACCGCCTGCTCGGCGCCGCCGGCAATACCGTTCCCGCCTACGCCAGCTGGAACCTCTGGTGGCAGTACGACCTTGCCACGCTGGTCAAGCACGCCCACGAGCACATCGACCGCGGCTTCAGGCAGATGAAGTACCGTCTGGGCGGCGTCCAGGACGTGGCGACGGCAGTCGAGCGCACCCGCGTGTTGCGAGAGGCGGTCGGCGACGAAGTCGAGCTGCTGACCGACATCAACTGGTCCTGGTCGGTGAACCAGGCGATCGAGATCGGACGAGCTCTGCAGCCTTATCAGCTCTTCTGGATCGAAGACCCGATCTCGGCACAGGACTACGAGGGCCTGGCCCGCGTCAACGCCGAGGTACAGACCTGCATCGCGGCGGGCGAGGTCTACCACGAAGCACCGCAGTTCACGCGCCTGCTCGAGAACCGCTGCGTCGACGCCCTGATCGTAGATCTCGAGGCCGGAGGCATCACTCAATGGCTGAAGATCGCGGCGCTGGCGGAGGCCTATCGCATACCAGTCGCCAGTCACACCTGCAGCGAGGTGGGCGCGCAGCTGGTAGCGGGCATTCGCAACGGTCTCACGGTGGAGTACCTGCCCTGGGCGGAGCCACTGTTCAAGGAGGTACCGCAGGTCAAGGACGGGCGACTCGTGCTCTCGCAGCGCCCCGGCCTTGGGCTGGAGCTGGACGAGGCCGCCCTCAAGCGCTTCGAATATCTCTGAGCGAGAACCGTCCGCACCTTGACGCAACCCACATTTCTGCTAGTCTAAACTCGATACTAACCCTCTCGTATGGGTTAGGGTTCTAGGCTGGACTAAAGGGGGCCGAGTCCCCTCCGCGATCGAGGCGCCAAACGCTGCGAGTCCCCTTCAGCCGGGTTTGGGGCGGAGCCCCATCTTCAGACCAAAAGAGCCCCATCTTGAAAGTAGAGTTATGAAGCGAAACACTGACCGTATCCTCACCAGCCACGCGGGCAGTCTGCACCGCCCCGAAGACCTGCGTCAGACCATGGCCAACCGCCGTGACGGCGAGCCCTTCGATGAGGCGCTGACCCTGCGCGTCAAGCAGGCCGTCAAGGACGTGGTCAGGCTGCAGGCCGAGAACGGCGTCGACATCGTCAACGACGGTGAATACACGAAGCGCAGCTGGCAAACCTACTCGCGCGGACGCCTCGCCGGCCTCGAGTTCCGGCCCCTCAAGGAGGGCGAGGACCCGGCCTACGGTTCGATTACGGCCCGCGAATCGCAGTTCTTCCCGGAGTTCTTCGCGCAGGGCCTCGCTGGCTTCGGTCGCCGTACCCCCACAGTCCCGCAGCCTGCGACGCCCCAGGGCGTGTTCTGCGTCGGCCCCCTGACTTACATCGGCCAGGAGGAGTACAAGCGCGACATCGAGTGGATCAAGGACGCGGCCAAGGACCAGCCGGTCGAAGAGCTGGTGCTTACGGGCCTAGCGCCGGGCACCATCGAGCACTGGCTGCGCAATCAGTACTACAAGACGCAGGAAGAGATGCTCTTCGCCATCGCCGACGCGATGCGCGAGGAGTACAAGGCGATCACCGACGCCGGCATCA
>CAZNHI010000482.1:0-2043 GCA_964572535.1 uncultured Dehalococcoidia bacterium | reverse complement strand
GCCCGATGATCGTGGTCAATTTCTCCGGCAGCGAATTTGCTTATCGCTGGGAGGACGAAGGCGTCGGCCGCCGCGTCTCCAACGAAGCCGCAGACCGTCTCGTGCACGAAGCCAGGAGAAACCGTTCGTGACGCGCGTGTTCGTGCCGATTGATGCCGCCGCGCTGTCGGTGGGCGCCGGACGCGTCGCTGAGGCGATTGAGCGCGAAGCCAAGTCGCGCGGCGCGGATGTGACGCTGGTGCGCAACGGCACTCGCGGCATGCTCTGGCTGGAGCCGCTGGTCGAGGTCGAGACGCCTTCCGGCCGTGTCGCATACGGGCTGGTGAAGCCGGAAGACGTCCCATCTCTGTTCGAAGCCGGTTTCCTCGAGGGCAAGACGCACGTCCTCAGCCTCGGTCCTACCGAGCAGATACCGTTCTTCGCCTCGCAGGAGCGGCTCACTTTCGCGCGCTGCGGTATCACCGACCCGCTATCGCTGGACGACTACGCGAACAACGACGGCTTCTCTGGCCTCAAGCGCGCCCTGACTCTGGAGCCGGCCACGATCGTCGAGGAGGTGTTGAACTCGGGACTGCGCGGCCGCGGCGGCGCCGGCTTCCCCACCGGCATCAAGTGGCGCACCGTGCTTAACGAGAGCGCCGGCCAGAAGTACATCGTCTGCAACGCCGACGAGGGCGACAGCGGCACCTACGCCGACCGCATGCTGATCGAGGGTGACCCCTTCGTGCTGATCGAAGGCATGACAATCGCGGGGCTGGCCGTGGGCGCCACGCAGGGCTATGTCTACCTGCGCTCCGAGTACCCGCACGCCTATCGCACGCTGCGCCGGGCCATCGAGTTGGCGCGCGAGGCGGGCTATCTGGGCCAGAGCGTGCTCGCCAGCGGCAAGACCTTCGATATGGACGTGCGCCTTGGCGCCGGCGCCTACATCTGCGGCGAAGAGACCTCGCTGCTGGAGAGCCTGGAGGGCAAGAAGGGCATCATCCGCTACAAGCCGCCGCTGCCGGCGATCTCGGGCCTTTTTGGCAAGCCAACCGTGGTCAACAACGTGCTCTCGCTGGCCACAGTGCCGATCATCCTCAGCAGAGGGGCGCAGTCCTATGCCGAATACGGCATAGGACGCTCCCGGGGGACAATGCCGTTTCAGCTGGCGGGTAACATCAAGCAGGGCGGCCTCTTCGAGAAGGCCTTCGGCATTACGCTGCGCCAGGCGATCTACGACTTTGGCGGCGGCAGCGCCTCGGGGCGGCCGCTGCGCGCTGTGCAGGTAGGGGGGCCGCTGGGGGCCTACTTCCCTGATTCGCTGCTGGACACACCGCTGGACTACGAGGCCTTCGCGGCGCAGAAGGGTCTGCTCGGCCACGGCGGCATCGTCGTCTTCGACGATTCGGTCGACATGGCGAAGCAGGCGCGTTTCGCGATGGAGTTCTGCGCCCACGAGAGTTGCGGCAAGTGCACGCCCTGCCGCATCGGCTCCACCCGCGGCGTCGAGGTGATCGACAAGATCATCAACGACGAGGACCGCAAGGATAACCTGGAGCTGCTGGACGACCTCTGCGAGCTGATGGAGGGCGCGTCGCTCTGTCTGCTGGGCGGGCTGACGCCGTACCCGGTGCAGAGCGCCGTCCGTTTCTTCCCCGAAGATTTCGATAGACCGGCGCCGCCCCAACCGGTGCATAATCATTAAGATGCTTAGGTAGAGGAGCCCGACCATGGTGCTGATCAAAGAAACCGACTATGGCACGCCTGCCAGGCTTTCAGAGCGGCTGGTGACGTTGTACGTCGACGGTAAGGAGATCGCGGTCCCGGAGGGCACCTCTGTGCTGCGCGCCTCGGTCGAAGCCGGTGTCAACGTACCGAAGCTCTGCTCTACAGACATGCTCGAGGCCTTCGGCTCCTGCCGCCTCTGCCTCGTCGAGATCGAAGGCAAGCGCGGCACGCCCGCGTCCTGCCACACTCCTGTCGAGGCCGGGATGAAAGTCACGACCCAGTCAGACAAGCTGGCGAAGCTGCGCCGCGGTGTCATGGAACTGTACATCTCCG
>CAZNHI010000481.1:0-2073 GCA_964572535.1 uncultured Dehalococcoidia bacterium | reverse complement strand
GACTCCAGCTGGAAGACGCCGAAGGTCTCGCCTCTGCCGAGCATGGCGAACGTCTTCTCATCGCCGTCTTCGAGGTTCTCAAGGTCAACCGTGACGCCGTGGCGCTCCGTGATCAGGTCGACAGCACGCTGCAGGATTGTCAGGTTTGAAAGGCCAAGCAGGTCCATCTTGACCAGCCCTATGGCCGCGACCGGCTCCATGGCGTATTGAGTGGTCGGCATCGCTTGCGCATCGCCTCGGGCGGGCCGGGCCAGCGGCAAGTGCTCGACGAGCGGTTCGGCACTGATCACGACGCCCGCAGCGTGCGTGCTGGCGTTGCGAGCCACACCCTCGAGGCGGCGCGCCTGGTCGAGGAGGCTGCGTACCTGCGAGTCAGCGTCGTAGGCGGCGCGCAGCTCCGGGTTCTCGTTGAGCGCGCGGTCCAGTGTCATGTGCAGCGCGTTGGGGATCAGGCGCGCCACGCGATCGGTGTCCGCGTAGCTCATGCCCAGGGCGCGGCCGACGTCCCGGACGGCTGCCTTGGCGCCGAGAGTACCGAAGGTGATGATCTGCGCCACGCGGTCTGTGCCATAGCGGTTAGCAACAAAGCGCAGCACCTCGTCGCGGCGGTCGTCCGGGAAGTCGAAGTCCACATCCGGGGCCTCGGGGCGTTCCAGGTTGAGGAAGCGCTCGAAGACCAGGTTCGCCTTCAGCGGGTCGATGTCGGTGACGCCGAGGCAGTAGAGGATGAGGCTGGCGGCGGCGCTGCCTCGCACGCCCATGCGCATGCCCTGAGACCGCGCGAACATGCCGATCTCACGCACGATGTGGATGTAGTTGGTGAAGCCGGTCTCGCGCACGACCTCGATTTCATAGCGCAGGCGGTCTTCTGCCGAAGCGTCCGCGTGGGGCATGCGGCGGCGCAGGCCTTCCCAGCAGAGCTGCTCCAGGTACTCCTGGGGCGTGACGCCTTCCGGCAGGACGGGCTCCGGCAGGTGCAGCCGGCCGAACTCCAGCTCCAGGTCGCACTGCTCGGCGATCTTCCAGGTGTTGTCGACGGCCTCAGGCAGATCGGAGAACGCCGCGCGCATCTCCTCTTCGGAGCGCACATAGAGCGGGCCGAACATCTTCATGCGCTTCTCGTCCTGCACGGTCGAGTTGGTACCGATGCAGAGCAGCACGTCGTGGCTGTCGTGGTCTTCCGGCAAGAGGTAGTGCGAGTCGTTTGTGGCGACCAGCGGTATGTCCAGCTCCCGCGACAGCTCGACGATCGCGCGCTTGGCCGGCGTGAACTCCGGCAGCTCGGTTGTGTCCTGCACTTCGAGGTAGTAACCATCGAAGACGTTGCGGTACCAGTCGATCGTCGCCTTCGCCTCATCCATGCGGCCGTTCTGGATCAAACGGTGCAGCTCACCAGACGGGCAGCCCGAGAGCACGATGATCCCCTCGCTGTGCTGCTCCAGCAGCTCGCGGTCCATGCGCGGGCGGTAGTAGTAGCCCTCCAGATGCGAGCTGGTAACCAGCTTGAGCAGATTGCGGTAGCCCGTCTTGTTGCGGGCCAGCATGGTCAGGTGATACGGCTGGTTGTCGCCCGCCTCACGCGAGAGGCGCGAACCCGGCGCAATGTATGCCTCGACACCGATGATCGGTTTGATGCCACGCGATCGCGCCTCCCGGTAGAAGTCGATGGCGCCGTAGAGGTTGCCGTGATCTGTCATGGCGACGGCCTGCTGGCCCATCGCCTGGACGCGATCCATGAGCTGCGGGATGCGCGTAAGGCCGTCTAGCAGCGAGTACTCGGTGTGCAGATGAAGGTGAGTGAACATATTGCGGGATCACCGTGATTATAGTCCGAAGGGCCCTGGTCCGAGACTGAGGTTATGTTATCGTGAAGGGGCTAATCGAGCCTCTTAATGACCGGTCTTAGACTCTCGCCGAGCACCCGCCGCTTTCTTCTCTGGACTGCCAGAGTGGCGTTTCTCGCCTACCTCATCCAGATCATCGCAATCGACCACTGGCAGACACATCCGGCCGGCGTCTTCGGCGTCGAGGGCACTTCGGCGCACGTCGCGCACTGTCACGGCGCCGGCGACT
>CAZNHI010000480.1:0-2075 GCA_964572535.1 uncultured Dehalococcoidia bacterium | reverse complement strand
GACCAGAGGCCGGCCGCTCGCTGCCGGCGAGCACGCGCAGCAGGGTGGTCTTGCCCGCGCCATTGCGCCCGACGAGGCCGATGCGGTCGCCGGGGTTGGCTTCGCAGCTTATGGATTCGAGGATGTCGTTGGCGCCGTAAGAAACGGACACGTTGCTTAGAGAGAGCAGGCTCATGGGTCCTCTGGCGGAGCGGGATTAAAAGGGCAATGAGGGAGCGCGGCCGATTCTGCTGATGGGTCATGGCCGCGGTTTAAGAGCTTAGCAAGGACGAATGCTTGACGACCCGGAGGCTACTCCCGTGAGCCTCCAGTTAGAGCGAACGGCATGTCACTCAGCGCCAGTCATTCCCTTTCGACTGTAGGTGAGGCAGGCGGGGGCGTCAACGCGGGGCGGGTGGTGTGCTAGCGTGGCGAGGTGAAGCTGAGGCAGCTGTACGAGGTGTATCCGCAGCCCGCGCGCGCCACGATGCCGCTGGGCGTGCGGGTGAACGACGTGTTGTACGCGGGCAACCTGACGGGCGCGGACCCCGTGACGGGTGTGATTTCTAGCGATGCCGGCCTGCAGCTCAACCAGGCCCTGGGGCTGCTGGGGGGAGTGGTGCAGCGCGCCGGGGGCAGTCCCGGCAGCCTGCGCAAGCTCCACGTCTGCGTGGCGCGTGAGGAAGACGCGGCCTGGATCATGAGGGCGCTGCTGGAGCTGGCGCCGATGGCTACGGTCAGTGCCGGCGTGGCGGCCCTGCCGCAAGGACAGCTGCTTCGGCTGGATGCGTTCGCGTCGTTTGACCGCGGCGACGAGCTGGACGCGGAGCTGATCTTCCTGGGCGCCACCCCGGCGGGCGCGCGCATCGGCGACGTGCTGTTCAGCGCCGGCGTGACGGCGATGGACGCGGAGACGGGGGCGCTAATCGGCGGCACCGAGGTGCAGATGGGCGCCGCCTTTGATAACTTGGACCGCCTGCTCGGCGCCGCGGGGACAGACCGGAGGTCGATTTTGCGGGTCGGTGGTTACCTGCGCGACCTCAGCGAGAAGGACGTGCTGAACCGCGAGATGGTGCGCCGCTTCCCGGACGCGTCGCAGAAGCCAGTGCACAAGTACGTGCCATCGACGCTGGCTGCGGGCGTCGCGGTGAGCCTGCAGGCCATCGCGAGACTCGGAGTTGAGCGCGAGATCATCGAGATACCGGGCATCGTGCACAACGACCCGATCTCGCTGGGGGCAAAGGCGGGCAACCTTGTCGTGTCGTCGCGGGTGCAGGGGCGCCTGGCCGAGAGCGCGACGCAGCAGGCAGAGCGGCTGATCGAGTCACACGCGCGCACGGTGCTGCGCCATGTCGGCGGCGACTTGCAGCACGTGACTCAGACGACGTGGGGTATCGGCGAATCGGCGTATGCGGTGGACATCGCCAGCGTGATGCAGCGCTACTGGCCGGTGAAGACACCGGATCTGCGGATCATCGAGGCTGACTTCCCGCACAGCGGGTTGCCGCGCCTGGAGATCATCGCGCTGCTGGACGAGTAGCATGCTAGCTGGATCGGCAGAGATCTGACAGGCCCCCCTGCTGGTAGCGGAAACGACCCTGCAGGATGAATCCTGCAGCTACCGCCGCACAAACGCAGTCACGCGAAGCTGAGGGTTGAAACCCTCAGGGTTGTTTCATTCCGACGCCGGGGCGCCCCTTCGTTCTTTGTCTAGCTGATCGTGAGGACCGCCTTGCCGGGGTAGGAGCGGTCGAGGAGCTGCTGGGCGACGTTGCCGATCTCCGTCCAGGGCGCCTCGATGGCGATGTGCGGCTTCAGCGTGCCGGCGGCGACCATGCCTGCGAGGCGGGTCAGCCCGACACCGGCGCTCTCCTTCTGTAGCTCCGTGAACACCGCGAGGCCACTGACGATCAGGCGAGAGCGCAGGAAGAGGGTGGAATCGACGGTGATGGGGCCGCCGGCGGAGACGCCGTAGATCACGACGTGTCCGACGGGCGCGACCATACTGAGCACGTTCGCCAGCACGTCGCCGCCGACGGCTTCGAGGACGTGGTTGTAGGGGCCGAACTGGCGCGCCGCCTCGCCCGTCTCGTCCG
>CAZNHI010000479.1:0-2079 GCA_964572535.1 uncultured Dehalococcoidia bacterium | reverse complement strand
AGGGCGGTGCCGTTGCCCGGCAGACCAGGATGTCGCCCGGCTCCAGCAATTCTGCCTCGTGCAGTCCGATGATCACACGCGCCGGCCCGCGCACCACACCCCGGCTTGCCGCCTGACCTTGGATCGGTCCTTCCAGGACTGGTGGATCAGACGGAGGCGCGAACTTCAGTCGAATCGTCGCGAGCGTCTCCTCCGGCACTGCCACCGCCGGTCCGGCCCCTGCTCCCCGTGGCACACCGATGAACGGCGGCGGGTTCAGACGCTCCCAGCGTTCGAGATCGGACCGCCGGCGTGCGCCCTCAGCGTGCATCGAACGCGGACTCGCAGCCACCTGCTCCAGCTCGTCGCGATGCAGGAAGAACACGTCTTCCGGCTTGTCGAAGACACCGCTCGCCTGCAGCTTCCGCCCCAGCGCGAGCAACGGCACGCGCATGCTGCCGCTCGCCGTTAGAAACCACAGCCCGCGGCTCTCGCTGACGACAACGAAGTCCTCCGCCGCTGAGGCAAGCTCGCGGAAGCGTGGCAGCTTCTCGGCGGGGAGACGCGACTCCACCTCACGCAGCGCCGCATCGCGCTGCTGCACCGCTCGCTTGAACGCCACGTCCGGCGACGACTCGGGTTTCATCAGGTAACCCGCGATCAGCGCCAGCGGCACCTCGGGCTGCTCCGTCCAGGTCGGCGTGTGGACCATCGCGTTGCTCTCCACCCGCCAGCCGTACTCATCGAGGAACCCGCGAAACGCCCGCATGAACTCAGCGCCGCCCGCAGCCGCCTCAATCTCGCCGTAGCGGCCCTCGCCCAGCGCCGCAGCCACCTCCGGGCTCCGCGCCGCGAGGTTTGCCAGCGCGACCATCCTCACGCCCGCCAGCTGGGTCTCGTTCTCTATACCCTGCAGCAGAGCCGCGGCCGGCGGCCCACCCTCAGGTCCCAACGCCTCCTCGCAGAAGACGATCAGCCGCGTCGCGCGGGCGATAACCGACGCCACCTGCATCGCCAATTGCGCGACCTCGCCGGCCTTGCTCAGCAGCTCGTCCAACATCGCGAGGATCTCAGCCGCGGTCATCGATTCGTAGTCCTGGCCGCGGATCCAGGCGCAGTTCGCACGGACCGCCGGCAGATAGTCGTTCCCCCAGACCTCGCGTTCGCCGCGCGAGACAACCTCTGGATTTCGCGATGGCCCACCGCCTCGGGTGAAAAACGCGTAGCCATTGACGAATACCTCGCGTGCAAACAGCCCAGTGCCCTCGCGCGACATCAGGCGAGCGAGCATGTCCTGGACGAGCGGCGGCAACGGCCGCGGCAGGTGCTGCAAATCCGGCATCCAGGTCAGACCAGCATCCGCAGGTTCCTTCCAGATGACGTTAAAGTCGTCCGTGAAGCTCAGGACCATCGTCTATTCCCTTCGTGATCCGGCTGAGTCTATCGACGCCCACCGTCGTTCACAAGTGAGCCTGCCTCTACGCAAGGCGACGTTGTAAACTCGCCTCATGCCCCTCACACGTGAAGAAGTCCTGCACGTCGCCCGCCTGGCCCGCATCGGTCTAACAGACGCCGATGTCGAGCGGTTCCAGCAGCAGCTCTCGACCATCCTCGACAACTTCGCGGCCCTCAGCCAGATCGACACCGAGGGAGTCGAGCCCACCACCCACACACTGCCGCTCGAGAACGTCCTGGCGCCGGACGAGCCGCGCGACTCCCTCGACGCGTCCGAGGTGCTGGCCAACGCCCCGCTCCAGCACGACGGCTACCTGCGCGTGCGAGCCGTCCTGGACGACACCTAGCGGTGGGCGCAAGGCTGCCGCGCAACGAGAAGAAGACTGATCCCTGGCGGGGAGTCCGCTGGCTGCGGGACTGATACAAAATGCCCGAGCTCTACGACCTCACGATCACCGAGGCGCGCGGCCTCCTCTCGAAGCGCGAAGTCAGCTCCCGCCAGCTAACCCAGGCTGTGCTCGACCGCATCGCCGCCGTGGACGCCCGCGTGCGCGCCTACGTCACCGTCACGCAGGACATCGCTCTGGCGCAGGCAGACGCCGCCGACGCCCGCATCGCCGCGGCCGGCGCCGCGCCGCTCACCGG
>CAZNHI010000478.1:0-2081 GCA_964572535.1 uncultured Dehalococcoidia bacterium | reverse complement strand
CACGGTGCACTTCGTCTCTTCGATGATCGAGCGCACCATCTTGCCCCCGGGGCCAATGACAGCGCCGATCTTCTCGCGGGGGATCACGATGCGGTAGACGCGCGGTGCGTAGCGCGAAAGCTCCTTGCGCGGCGTGTCGATTGCCTCGGTCAGCTTGCTCAGAATGAACAGCCGGGCAGTCTTCGCCCGAGCCACGATCTCATCGATCATTGGCAGCGCCAGGCCCTTGATCTTGAAGTCGGCCTGGACGGCGGTGATGCCGTTGGCCGTACCCGCAACCTTGAAGTCCATATCGCCCAGCGCGTCCTCCAGGCCGGCGATGTCGGTCAGGATGCGGTAGTCCTCGCCGTCTGCGGCGGTTACTAGGCCCATGGCCACGCCGGCTACCGGCTCCTTGATTGGCACACCGGCGTCCATCAGCGCCAGGCTGCTGGCGCAAATGCTGGCCTGCGAAGTGCTGCCGTTACTGCCGAGCACCTCAGAGACGATGCGGATCGTGTAAGGGAACTCGCTCTCCGGCGGCACAACGTACTCCAGGGCGCGCTCGCCCAGGGCGCCGTGGCCCAGCTCGCGGCGGCCCGTACCCAGACGCCGCACCTCTCCCACCGAGAACGGCGGGAAGTTGTAGTGGTGCATGAAGCGTTTGGTCTCCTCCGGCGACAGCGTGTCCAGCTTCTGCTTGGCGCTTAGCGGCCCCAGCGTGACGATGCTCAGCACCTGGGTCTCGCCGCGCTGGAACAGGCCCGTACCGTGCGTCCTCGGCAGGATGCCGACGTCGCAGGTGATGGGCCGCAGCTCGTCGAGGGCGCGGCCGTCAGCGCGGAGGCCTTCGGTGAGGATACGGCCACGTACAGTTTTCTTAACAAAGGCGTCGAGCGCGGCGGCCAGGTCGTCATTGCTGAACTTGTCGCCGAAGTGCTGCTTCAGCTCCTCGCGACGGCTCCGCATGCCCTCGGTACGCTCTTCCTTCACGGAGGCGAGCACGTCGTCGAGGCGGTCCTTGAGCAGATCGGCCACGGCGGCCTCAGCTTCAGGATTCGCAGCCTTGCTCTCGAAGGTCATCTTGGGCTTGCCGAGTGCCTTGGCCATCTCCTGCTGCGTCTTGATCAACGTCTGGTTAGCCTCGTGCGCCCGGCGCACCCCCTCCAGGAAGACGGCCTCGCTGACACCCTTGGCGCCCGCTTCGACCATGATCACCTTCTCCGATGTCGAAGAAACCACGAGGTCGAGGTCGCTCTCCTCCAACTCCTTGTACGTGGGGTAGAGGATGAACTCGTCGCCGATGTGGCCGATGCGCGCCGCAGAAATGGGACCATCGAACGGGATGTCAGAGATGCCCAGTGCCGCGGAGGCGCCGATCGTCGCCAGGACGTCGGGGTCATTCTCCAGGTCGGCTGAGAGGGTTGTGATGATGATCTGAACGTCGTTGCGGAAGCCCTTGGGGAACAGCGGCCGCAGCGCCCGGTCCGCCATGCGACCCGCGAGCACCGCGTCCGTGGACGGCCGGCCTTCGCGGCGGGGGAAGCTGCCGGGGATCTTGCCGATAGCGTAGAGGCGCTCCTCGAAATCGAGCGTCAGCGGAAAGAAATCTATATCCGGGCGCGGTTCCTGGCTGGCACAGGCGGTGACCAGCACCACAGTCTCGCCCAGCGCGACCGTAATCGAGCCGTTCGCCTGCGTGGCGAGACGGCCCGTCTCAATGATCAGCGATTTTCCGCCGACTACGATTTCGTAAATTTGGGACATTAATTCTTCTCTTCCTTCACCCTGTAATCGCCGTCCTAGGGTAAGTGTCTAGATTGGACGGCTGGACACGCGGTAGCCACCAACACGGCGTGTCTGAATAACGGCTCCGATATGGGATTCAGTGGCTGCTGTTCCCTCAGGCTGCTTTCAGCCCTGCCAAAATGAAAGGCCTCCGCTTACTACTTGCGGAGACCTAGCTTGGCGACGATGCCTCGGTAACGCTCGACGTCCTTCTTGTTGAGGTACGCAAGCTGGCGGCGTCGTTGGCCCACCATCATCAAAAGTCCACGGCGCGAGTGGTGTAGTCGGTGGTGAGCTGGCGCTGGTCTTCCGCC
>CAZNHI010000477.1:0-2093 GCA_964572535.1 uncultured Dehalococcoidia bacterium | reverse complement strand
CAGCTGGTCGAGGGGGACGATCCGGTGGACGAGGTCGTAGTCGAGGGCGCGCTGCGCGGTGATGGGCTCGGCGGTGAGCAGCATATCGAGGGCGCGGCCGGGGCCGGCGGTGCGGGGCAGCGTCTGGGTGCCGCCCGCGGTGGGGATATAGCCCAGCTTCGTCTCCGGCAGGCCGATGATGGCGTCCTCGGCGGCGATGCGGAAGTCGCAGAGCAGGGAGAGCTCGCAGCCGGCGCCGAGAACGTAGCCGTGGATGGCCGCGATGGTGGGCTTGGGGAAGTGCAGCAGGCGGCCCCAGAGGTCGCGCTCCAGGCGGGCGCGGCGGGCCTCGGTGTAGGAGGGGGCGGTGCCAAACTCCGAGATGTCGGCGCCCGCCGAGAACGCCGCATCCCCGGCCCCCGTAAACAGGACGACGCCCATCTCTTCGTCAGCCTCGATGGCGTCGAGGAGGGTCCAGAGGGCGTCGCGCGTCTGCAGGTCGATGGCGTTGTGCACCTCGGGGCGGTTGAAGGTGACGCGGGCGACGCCGTCGCGGGGTTCGTAGAGCAGGGAGGTGGTCATGACACGGGGCCTGCGAGAGCAACAATCAAATACGGCGCGCGGGCTGAATCTAAAACTTGGCTGTTTGATTGTTTGATTGTTCTTTCCGGCGAATTTTCGTCGCGGCGGTCAGAAGCCGCTGCGCGGGCGGGCGGAGGCGAGGCACTGAGGGCGTATGTGGGGACGGATGTGGTCACGCTTCAAGGATAGCGGGTCGTAGGCAGAGGGCGGAGGTGGGGTGGCGTGAGGAGGGGGCGCCACTCACGGCGCCCCTTCGTTTCCTATGTCCCGACGGCGGCCCTAGCCGCCATGCTAATGGCTTAGCGCCAGTCTGGTTTGCGGAGCTGGGACTTGACCTTGCGCTCCATGTGCGCGGCCAGGTCCTCGTTCATCTTGCTGGCGAGGACGCGCACCTCCTGGCTGGTGGCGCGCATCTCGTCCGACTTCCAGCGTCGTACGCGGGCGCGGTCCGCGTCGGCGAGCTCGGTTTCGTCCAGCATGCGCGTGATCACGTGGTTGAGAAGGTTCCAGGCCTCGTCGACTTCGAATTCGACCTTCATGTGTTCGCGCGCTCCTTGATCTCGTCGGTGGAGACGTACCAGCCCTTGCGACGCAGCAGCTTCTGCGTGTGTTCGTCCAGAGTGGTGCCCAACGACTCGTTCATGGTCACGGCGAGGTCCGACATCTCCGCGGTGCCGTCGACGCGGTCGCTGCGCCAGCGTCTCACGGCCGTCTTGCCTTCTTCTGATAGCTCCGCCTGGTCGAGGACCTGGGATACGACCAGGCTCATAACCGACCACGCCTCGTCTGAATCGAGGATTACCTGCATGCACTGCCCCCCTTTGAGTGTGGGGTTAATGATATACGGGCCAGTGGGCGGTGTGGCAACCGAGGAGTCTGGCGGGCGGGTGCAGAGTACAGAGCACAGGCGCTGCGGCGCGTTAGCGCCCTTCGAAGTGCGGGGGGCGTTTTTCGAGGAAGGCCTGGACGCCTTCGGCGCGGTCGTGGGTGGTCTGGAGGATGACTGAGAGGTCTAGCTCGTAGCGCAGGGCCTGGTTGAGGGGGAGCTCGGCGCCGTGCTGGACGGCCTCTTTGGCGTAGCGCAGGGCGAGCGGGCCGTGCGCGGCGATTTTCACGACGATGGCTTCGGCTGCGGCCGCGAGGTCTGAGGCGGGGAAGACGCGGCTGACCAGGCCGGCGCGGTAGGCGGCCTGCGCGTTTAGCTCTTCGCCAAGCAGCAGCATGGACGTGGCGACGGCGCGGCCGGCGAGTCGGAGGAGGCGCTGGGAGCCTCCGGCCAGGGGCAGCGTGCCCTGAGCGACCTCCGGCAGGGCGAATCGGGCGGTGTCGGCAGCGAGACGGACGTCGCAAGCGAGCGCGAGTTCGAGGCCGGCGCTGACGCAGGCGCCCTGGACGGCGGCGACGACGGGGCAGGGGAGGTTGGCCAGGGGGCCAAAGGGGTCCAGGGCAAGGCGGTCGGTTTGGTCACGCCGGGAGGTCTCCCCCTCCCCCTGACCCTCTCCCCCGGGCAGAGGGGATACGGAGGGGTCCCA
>CAZNHI010000476.1:0-2102 GCA_964572535.1 uncultured Dehalococcoidia bacterium | reverse complement strand
CGCGGCAGACGGCACTCTTCTCGGCCACCACCCCGACCTGGGTTCGAGAGGTCTCCGCCCGCCACATGCGCGAGCCCGAGTACATCCGAATCGGCGAACAGACCGAAGCCGCGCCCGAGATCGAGCACTCCATCATCGAGGTCTGGAGCGGCGAAAAGCTGCCCGTCCTCCTCAGCCTGCTCAGCCAGCCCACCGAGGGCGCAACCCTGGTCTTCGGACGCACCCGCCACGGCGTGATCAACCTCGCCCGGCGTCTCCAGAAGCTCGGCTTCGAGGTCGAAGCGCTGCAAGGCGATCTCGCCCAGCCGGCGCGCGACCGCATCGTCAAGCGCTTCCGCGAAGGCCACCTGCCCATCCTGCTCGCCACCAACGTTGCGGCCCGCGGCCTCGACATGCTCAATATCGAGCGCGTGATCAATTACGACCTGCCGGAGACCAGCGAGCTGTTCGTGCACCGCGTTGGCCGCACCGGCCGCATGGGCCGCTCCGGCCAGGCCATCACCCTGATCGCCGCCACAGACTTGCTGAAGATCCAGGAGATCGAACGAGACCTCGGTCGGAAGCTGCCTCGCATACCCGCGCCGCCGCCTATGAGTGCTCCCGTACAGGCAAGGATTCCACAGCGTCCCGTCGTTACGCAGGAGCTCCCGGCTGCCCCCGCCGCCGAGGTAGACGAGACAGGCAAACCCCGCCGTCGCCGTCGCACCAGGGGTGGCAGGTCACGGCCGGAAGGCCAGCTGGCGCCAGCCGGCGCCTGAGACTCGCCCCGCCTGGAAGCCGGAATCCCTCTTGCGCGGAGAGCGAGGGGGCTAGAGGAGTCGAACATGAAGCTCGGAGGTCACAGGCCAGGCAGTTTGACCGCGTTTGTCGACGGGGCCACTGGCGAAACGCTACTGCAGATAGCCGCCGATGCCAACGGTGATCCCCGCGTCGCCTACCGCCTTTTCGATCGCGATGGCAACCTCGTCCAGGACTCAGACGGATTCCAAACCTACCCCGAAGGCCTCAGCCTCTCCAGCTCCTCTCAGGAGCTCCTCCTCCACATCCCTCCGGACCCCTCCGGCGACGTCCAGTATCGCCTCTACAACCCGGAAGGCCGCCTGCTAACCGTCTCGGACGGGTCGCGCACCCAGATCCTCGGCGGCCTGCGCCTCGAAGGCGCCAAGGCCCCCTCCCGTACCAAGCAGCCCAGCAAAGCCTGACCAACCCAACCTCAAACACAAGAGGCGCCCATCTGGGCGCCTCTTCATTTTCTGCCGCGCTTGCAGGCTCAAGTGCGCTACACAGTCCCCTCTCCCCGCAGCGAGAGGGGACCGGGGGTGAACCCCCTACCGAAACGGCCGTTGCCCCGCCAGCAACGGCTCCAGCTGCTCCACCACCGGGTCCTCTCGCGTCCCCAGCTTGCGCCAGTCCTCGCCCGGGGCCAGGACCTTCTCCGCCGACCTGAACTCGTTGTAGTTCAACGCCGGGTCCACCGCCGGCGGCTCGATGCCCTGACCCAGGTTGCGCGCCGCCTCGATCAGCAGGCGCCGCATCCGGATGATCGCCCTGTCGCTCGTGCCCAGGTGCTCCGCCCTGCGGTCGTAGATCGTCCCCATGCTCTCCGTCACCGCCTGATCCTGCGGTATCGCGCCGCCGGAAATGCCGGTGTAGTTGTTCACCTTCTGGTCCACACGATCGATGTTGTAGTCGTTCTCCGGCGTCCAGCTGCGCTCCATAATCCCGCCCGGCCGGTTGCCCGGGATCACCTGCAGCGTCCCATCCGTCATGCGCACCGCCGGCTTCGTCGAGATGTGGTAGCGCCAGTGCGTGTTGTCATCGATCGGCACCATGACGATGCAGTCGTTGCCACCCACCGGCGCGATCGGTATGTAGCTCAGCGAAGGCATGATGAAGTCGGTCACGCGCGCGTGGGTGTAGCCACCCGGTGTCTGGCGCAGGCCCGCGTAGCGGAAGCCGTACCAAGTGTCGTGCGTCTCCAGCACCGGCGCGCCATCGAACGCCCAGATCAGGAACGTCATGTTCAGCGACGGATAACCCGGCTTGTCCGTCTCGTCCGGCTGAAAGGTCGAGAACTCGAGGCGGCGGTGCAGCCACGACGT
>CAZNHI010000475.1:0-2105 GCA_964572535.1 uncultured Dehalococcoidia bacterium | reverse complement strand
AGGTCACCGGCCGCGCCGGCCCCCGCCAGGTGCCCAACTGCGACGCCGCCTGCGCCATCGATGGCTCCCCTCTCCTGCGCGGCAGCGGCCTCGTCTTCACATCCCAGCCCTAATCCCGGCGTCGCTGCAGGCCTTTCGGCCTGCCCGAACCCCTCGTGCCACGCCCCCACCACGAAGCTGCAGGATTCATCCTGCAGAGTCCGTCATGCCATTAAAGACACCGAGTCCTCGCAACGCGATCCCCTCTCCCTCCAGGAGAGGGTTAGGTGAGGGCGTCCCCCGTCTACTGCTCAACACCCCGTAATGCCTCCACACAAACGTAGGGGCGGTTCGCGAACCGCCCCTACGTTCATGCTCAACGCCTCGATGCCCCGGGGTTCAGCCCGGGGTACTGCCCTTTACCTCTTCTATATCTCCTGCCCCACGTCATGGTCCGGATGGTTCGCGGCGCCCTTCCTCCAGTAGCCGTGCGTGTGGATCTCGCCGCGGTCCATGCCGCGCTCGAACAGCAGGTGCTTGCGAATCTCCCGCATCGCTTCCGCCTCGCAGCCCACCCAGACGCGACCGCTGCCCGCCGGCGCATCGAAGCCGCGGATCGCCTGCTCCAGTGCCACCCCAGACTCCGCACCATGCTCTCGGAGCAGCCACGTCACACTCGTCGCCTTCAGTATCTTTTCCTCGCCCAGGTCGTCCACTTCCACGATCACGTGCGCCGTCTTTCCTGGCGGCAGCTCCTCCAGGATCGTCTCGATCGCCGGCAGCGCCGATTCGTCACCGGCGATCAGGTACCAGTCCGCCGCCGCGTCGATGGTGTACGGCCCGCCCGGCTGCGTCACCGCCAGCACGTCGCCCGCCTTCGCGGACTTCGCCCACGTCGACGCCAGCCCCTCGCCGTGCAGCATGAACTCAATGGTCAGCTCCTGCTTCGCTGTGTCCCACGCCAGCGGCGTGTACGTCCGGCTCGGCGGCATCGATTGCCCCTCCCTGAGCATCGCGCCCTCCGGGCCCCACTCTGGCAACACCGGCCGGTCCTCACCCTCACGCCCGAACAGCACCTTGATGTGCGCGGCAGGGCCTCGCATCTCATATCCCGCCAGGTCGTCCCCTCCGAACGTCACTCGTACCGAACGAGGCGTCGGCCGCTCCACCCGCCTCACCTCCACCATGCGCGGCTTCGGTCGCACCCGCCTCGGCGCCTGTGGTTGCTGCTCAGTAGTCATCCGGAATCCTCTCATTAGCACGTACTAATACCATTCTAAGATGAACCATCCTCCTTCCGCCGTCAAACCTCTACCGGCTCTCCCTAATCGCCGAGCGCGTCTCCCTCGCGTAACCTTTTCAACATGCACTCCGATTTAACGGGAGAATGCTCGCTTTGACCGATGTACGCGCCGGCCCACGGCATGAGCCCACTCAGGTTAGCGACCCTATCGCTGCCCTGGCTGCGCTCGACCCCCAGGCCTGGAACGAATTCTTCGAGCAGTACTACCGCAAGATGTACAACTTTGCTTACGTACGCACCGGCGATGTCAACGCCGCTGAAGAGATCGCCTCTGATGTCTTCGCCGCGGCCGCACGCGGTATCTCACGCTACCGCAACACCGGCGCGCCCATCGGCGCCTGGCTCTACCGCATCGCCCGCAACATCACCGCCGACCACGTCGATCAGCGACGCCGGCGCCCCAGCGTCTCCCTCGAAGCCACGGAGATCGACCTCGAGGCCTCTTCCCCCGACATCGACGACGCCACCGACCTCGCTCGCAGCGTCGCCCTGCTCACCCGCGAGCAGCAGGAGGTCATCGCCCTGCGCTTCTTCAACGACTGCAGCCTCCAGGAAGCCGCCACCGCCCTGGGCAAGAGCGTCGGCGCCGTCAAGCTGTTGCAGCACCGCGCCCTCGCCGCCCTCAGGCGCCAACTCACGCCGGAGGCGGACCGATGATCTCTTACCAGGAAGCCCTCAGCCGCTGCCTCGAAGCCGTGCGACAGGCACGCGACCTCGAAGATGTCATCGCCTCGCTGCCGGAGCGCTACGCCCAGCGCCTGCACCAGGACGCCGCCCTCGCCGCCGAGGTGCGCCGCTTCGCCGCCACCACCCCCGCACCGTC
>CAZNHI010000474.1:0-2123 GCA_964572535.1 uncultured Dehalococcoidia bacterium | reverse complement strand
CCAAAGGCTGCGTGCTGGTTCCGTCGACCGCCTCGCGCGTCGTCTCGGTCGCCCGGCTCGGCCTGCGGCGTCTCGCCCGCGGCGATGTCGACGACGCGGACACACTGGCGCCGCTGTATCTGCGCGCCCCGGCCATCGGTCCGCCGGCACCGCGTTAGCGCGGGGATGGAGGTGGGGTGCTGAGGTCGCCGCTCATTGCTGGGGGTATGGGGGTGTCCCCCAGCATCTTCTCTTTATAGACTGGCGAAGCAATGCGAAAGCGCTGCCTAGCCGGTCCGGACACGAAAGGACTTCCATGGAACGCACCCTGGTCTTGATCAAACCCGACGCCATGCAGCGCGGCCTCGCCACCGAAATCCTCAATCGACTGGAGCGCCGCGGCCTGCGCATCGTCGGGCTCAAGCTGCTGCAGGTCGACCGCGCGCTGGCGGAGCGCCACTACGGTGAGCACGCCGGTAAGCCCTTCTACAAAGGCCTGGTCGGCTACATCACGGCTTGCCCGATCATCGCCGCCTGCTTCGAGGGCACCGGCGCCGTTGAGGCAGTCCGCGCCGCCATGGGCAAGACCAACCCCCGCGAGGCCGCGCCCGGCACGATCCGTGGCGACTACGGCCTCGAAATCGGCCGCAACCTCGTCCACGGGTCCGATTCCACGGACAGCGCCGCGCGTGAGCTCGCGCTCTTCTTCGAGCCAGCCGAGCTGCTCAACGTCCAGCGTGACATAGACCCCTGGGTCTTCGAGTAGGCCTCGCGGAGCGAGGGTACAGGGGTGGAGCCCCTGGCAGGGAGCCTGAGGGGTGTCCCCTCAGCGTTCCCTCTTCTTATTCAGAGTGGGGCAAACAAGGGCGCCAGCCTGAAGGCTGCGCAGTGGACGCCCCGTTTACTGGAAGCGCACCGCCGGCACGCCGGTCCTGGCCCACAGCCCCTCAAGGTTGTAGAACTCCCGCTGCTCCGGCGTGAAGATATGCACGATCACGCCGCCAAAGTCCACCAGCACCCAGCCCGAGCTCGCCTCACCTTCGCGATGCAAGGACTTGATGCCCTCGTTCGCCAGCTCCTTCTCGAACGCATCGATCAGGGCGCTGACGTGGCGCTGGTTCTGCGCTGTCGCGATCAAGAAAAAATCCGTGAAGTAAGCGATCTCGTGGATGTCCAGGAGGACTATGTCCTCCGCCTGGCGGTCTGAGAGCAGGTCGACCAGACGCCGGGCCAGCTCAGAAGATTCGATTTCGTTTTCGGTCACTGTTTCTTGTTCTGTCACTGAGGGGATCATAACGCATGGGGCATAGCGTATTGGAACGGACGCGGGAATCCTCTCTGCCCTCTGCACCATGCGCTCGGTTAACATGGAGTCATGAGCAATCAGCGCGTCATCGTCGCCATGAGCGGCGGCGTAGATTCAGCGGTCGCGGCGGGGCTCCTCGTGCGTGAGGGCTACGACGTCGTGGGTATCACGATGCGCCTGTGGTCGCGCGACGACGCCGAGGGGCGTCTGCACCAGAAGCGCTGCTGCGGCGTCGAGGACATCGACGACGCGCGCGCCGCCGCTGAGGTGCTGGGCATCCCCCACTACGTGCTCAACCTCGAAGAGGAGTTCGGCCGCAAGGTGGTCGACTACTTCGTCGGCGAGTACGAACGCGGCCGCACGCCCAACCCCTGCCTGGCCTGCAACGAGCACGTCAAGTTCCGCGCCCTGCTCGACCGCGCCATCGCCCTCGACGCTGAGTACCTTTCGACCGGCCACTACGCCCGCGTCCTCCGAACCGAGGCAGGCTCCGAGCTGCACAAGGCTGAAGACGACTCCAAGGACCAGTCCTACGTGCTCTACACGCTCAAGCAGGCAGAGCTGGCCCGGCTGCTCTTCCCGGTCGGCGACTATCCCAAGACCGAGATCCGGCGCTTGGCGCTCGAAATGCGGCTGCCGCTGCACGATAAGCCCGACAGCGCCGAGATTTGCTTTGTCCCCGGCAACGACTACCGCGCCTTCCTGGCCGAGCGCCTGCCGCAGCGCGATGGCGACATCGTTGACCGCGAAGGCGCCGTCGTCGGCCGTCACGATGGCGTCGCGGGCTACACGATCGGCCAGCGCAAGGGCATCGGCGCCTTTGGCGGCAAGCGCTTTG
>CAZNHI010000473.1:0-2163 GCA_964572535.1 uncultured Dehalococcoidia bacterium | reverse complement strand
TTATAGCGGCCCAATCGAGGTCCGTAGCGCAGCCGTAGAGCTGCAAGCGCCAGAGGAATGACGTCATGTCGGCCAGCTTGACCGGCGTGCCGGCCGCCTGCGCGATGTCCTCGTCGTAGATCTGCGTGGCGCGCCGGTAGTGGCCCTGGGAGAGCTCGAAGAGGGCAAGGTGCCAGGAGAGGTGGCAGTGCAGGCCGGCCCTGCGGTCGTAGTCCTGGAGCCAGGTCGAAAGCCAATCGCTGCCGCCGGCGTGGCGGTTGTTCTCGTAGTTGACGTGGGAGACCACGTGGGCGGCGCCGGCGTTGCGCGGGTAGAGCTCCAGGGAGCGCTCGCTGAACTCCTGCGCGCGGGCGTATTGGGCGTGTTCTTCGAGCATGAAGGAGTAGCCACCGAGGTAAGCCCAGTCATCGGCGAGGGCGGATTCGAGGCGCGCCAGCTGTCCCAGGGCGCGTTCGCGGGCCTCGGGCTGGCCGCTGAAAAACAGGGTTTGCGTGTAGCGGTTGACCGCAAGGTAGTCCCGCGGGTAGGCCGCAATGTGTTCTTCGAGCAGGGGTAGCGCCTCAAGAGGGCCGCCGCGGCCGACGAAGCCGGGCCGCGCGACGGCGTTGATCAGCGACTGCTCGCGCTCAGACGTACCGGGCATCAGGTCGCGGGCACGGTCGAGTTCGACGGCTGAGCCCGGGGCGTCCATGCGTAGTTGTAGCTGCATGCCGAGGCCGGCGTGCGCCAGCGCAAAGCCCTCATCAGCTTCGATCGCGGCTTGAAAGCAAGCGACCGGGTCAGGGTTGGTCGAGAGCATGAGGTCGACGCCCTCGACGAAGGAGTCGGCAGCGGCCTGGGATGAGGTGCTGAGGGGCAGTCCGTAGCGGTCGGTGAACATGGAGGCCTCCGCGGCTGCGTGTCAGGCGTTTCGCAGGCGATCTTAGCGGATTAGGGGCTCGGATGCGTGCTGGTGGCACGGGCTTCGACGCGGTTGGCGGCGCCTGTCTTGGCGTAGATGTTGCTGACGTGGAAGGGGCCTGCGCGCCGCCTGAAACCAGCGGCGTAGGATCCAGGACGCGAAGAGGCCGGGCTCATAACCCGGCCTCTCCAACCCCCTGGGACGGGGCCTTGACGTCGCCGCCTCTGGCTGCGCGGGGCTAGCGGGTGGCAGCGACGGCGGTCTTGGCGAACTATGGCGAGCTGACCTTGGCTGTCTTCGCCGGCAGGACCAGGCTCTGGACCCAGGCGGCCGAGTCCGCCTGCAGCACCAAGGAAGCGCTGTAGTCCACAGGCTGTGCCAGGCTCAGGTAGACCGAGGCCTCCGCGGCGTCGACGGTGTTGGCGAACTGCGGGCTGATCTCGACTTCGCCCTCAGCGGCGAAGGACGCGTCGGCAGCGGTGCCGAACAGTGCGTTCGGCAGGCTGATCGCCTGGGGCGCAACCGCGACCTCACGGCTGCCGCTGCTGGGCAGCGAGCTGATGCCGCCGATGGCGATGCTGAGGGCCAGGGCAACTCCACTGAGTCCGACGATGTAACGGTTCCGGTGGTTCTTCCAGGTGCTGCTGACTGTGAGGTTCATCTTTCTGCTCCTTCTTTCCTGTTAGACGCGAGTGCGTCTTTCTAGGAGCAGTGTCGTTTTGTCGTGGATGGCAGCCATCGTCCCGTAGGACGAACAGGGAGGACCAAAGATCGACGTATTTGGGGCTAGAAGAGCCGCGAAATCGCTGAAAAGCAGCCTGAGAGCTTGATCCGATGGTCCTGCAGGATCAGAGGAGGTCGTGGTCGCGGGCGTAAGCGCCGGCCTCGGCGCGGTTAACGACGCCGGTCTTGGCGAAGACGTTGCTGACGTGGTGCCTCACCGTATTGCGGCTGATCACCAGCTCGTTGGCGATCTGCTGGTTGCTGCGTCCCGCCGCGACGAGGCGCAGCACTTCGATCTCGCGCGGCGAGAGCAGGCCGGTGTACGGCCCTACCGCCGTGGCTGTCTCGGCTCGCGGCGGCAGGCTCCCCAGGAAGTCGGCTATGGCCTTGAGCCCTTGAGTGGCGTCACCGATTACATTGATACCGTCGGTTACGACCATCCTGGAACCCGGGATCAAAGCGGCGAGCCTCATCGACTGCTCTACTGACATAATCGGAAAGTCGCGAGAGTGCAGCATTAGAGTCGGAGTCTGCAGTCT